>JBDKJN010000424.1:0-2910 GCA_039796595.1 Bacteroidota bacterium | reverse complement strand
AGCACCAAACCCAATGACATCAATTGCTTATCTATCGACGTCAACTTATTTTCATGATGCAACCCTCACCATTTATAACACCTATGGCCAGGTGATAAAACAGCTGCATCACATCCATGGTCGGTCGTTAGAAATTCGAAGTGAAGATTGGGTAACTGGTGTTTATCTCATTCACGTGATACAGGATAATAAAGGCTTAGTCAATCTTAAAATTCAAGTAGACAATGGTTTGAGATTGTCCTGTAATTAATCTTCGGTCAATTCACATAAACATTCTTCCGTGAGTTGAAAACTATTTCTCCCGTCAATTTAGAATGACAACATTTAACTAAGTACACCAAATACAATGGGCAACGCTCCGACTAATAAATAAATCAAGCAAGCTCAAAATTGAAAACAATAAAAGAAAAAGGAACTTCTACCCTCCCACATCCATATTGCGTAGATAGTTCTGAAGGACATAAATGTCCAAAGGTTTTTCGAGTACCTTTTCGACTAGTGCATAAGACTCCGCGCGTTGAATGTCTTTGCGATCGATACTGCTAGAGAGCATATACACACGAATCACCGATTGCAATTCAGCTGGCATCGCGCTTAAACGATCCAAACAATCGAAGCCGTTGATTCTTGGCATCATGATGTCCAATAAAACGATATTTTTTTGCGCCAGAAATTGATCTTGTTTGCTCTCGATGGCATCTAAAAAAGTAGTTGCTCCGTTGTAAGTCGTAATGTTTTTGGAAATCCCCGACAACTCCAACAATTTGGAATTCACTGCGAGGTCGATGTCATTGTCATCTACCAGGTGAAAGAAGATGTGGGCAGTATTGCTCATCCTTTGTTGGGTACTTCGAGTATGATGGTCGTTCCTTGGCCTTCAGTACTCTCCACATGTATCTTACCCTGCAATCGATTCACAGACTCCTTAGCAATATAAAGACCAATGCCTGATCCTACATTTTTCGGGTCGTTGCGATTAAACATTTCAAACACATCTGGCAACTTATCAGCCGGAATTCCCACTCCGTTGTCTTGCAATTTTAAGAATAATTTCTCTCGATTGATCACCGACGATAAATTAATTCTTGAAACATCTTTATTGGGGTCCAAAAACTTGAACGAATTGGCTATGATATGTGACAATACAATATTCAAACGATACTCATCAACGAGGAATGGAGCACTTTGCGCAAAATTAGTTTCCACTTGGACCGCGCTTGCATCATAATGTGTCCGATGTTTTTCGATCAGTCCATTGACCATATCTTCCAACGCCAATTCTTTAAGAACCTCTTCGGTTTTCAGATTCTGATAATAGTGAATGATATTGGTAACAAATTCATTTAATCGGTGTGCACTAGTATCGATCATTTGAATCATCGGATCGATCGAATTGTTATTGTTCTGCATTTTCACCACTTGTATCAATCCCAAGATGGAAGCAATTGGTGCTTTAAGATCGTGTGATGCACTGTACACAAATTTTTCGAGTTCCGAATTGCTTTTTTCTAACGCAGCTGTTTTAGCCAAAAGCTCAACCTCGCGATCGTATTTTTCAATGCAAGTATTGATGCAAAGTCGCAATTCTTCGATATTCCATGGCTTGCTGATGTAGCGGTACACATGACCTTTATTAATAGCATCGATCACAGAAACCATATCTGCATAACCTGTCACCAAAACACGCACCGCATGCGGATGATCGTGGCGAATGGTTTCAAAAAATTCTACGCCACTGATATCAGGCATTTTCTGGTCACTTAAGATGACTGAATACTTTTTTTGGCTCAATAGTCCAACTGCCTCTTCCACTGAGGTTGTGGTTGTGATGTCGTATTCGCGGCGGTATGCAGCAGTGAAGGCCGTGAGATTGTTGGCCTCGTCATCTAAGTACAGTATGCTCGCTTTGGTGCGCATGCTTAAGGGTGGTGCAAATTACGCTGAATTTCGATTTTTTCGATCTTGTTATCCAAATATCATCAGAATTACGCAGCTTGCTGGCGCATTGCTCGTTTACGTGGCAATGTAATGATAAATGTGCAACCTTGACCAACGGTACTTTCCACTTCCAATGTACCGTGATGATCTTCAATGATAGACTTGCTAATGCTCAATCCCAAACCTGTTCCTTGGCCTACTTTTTTGGTGGTGAAGAAAGGTTCGAAAATTTTGCTTTGCAACTCCTCTGGAATACCAGGACCATTGTCGCTAACACTCAAATGAATGTATTCTTCATCGTGCCAAGTGCGCACGTCGACTTTTCGATCTTGTCGAATCGTATGCGACTCTATGGTAGCTTGAACGGCATTGCCGATGAGGTTTACCAAAACTTGATTCAGTTTACCTGGAAGACAATCGATATTGGGCAAGGCCGAATCAGTTTGACGGGTAAGATTGACTTCGTTTTTATAGGTTGATTTAATCAAAACCAATGTGGCATCTACACAATCATTGACATTTGCATCTACAAATACATCCTGATCGGTACGGGCAAATATGCGCAAACCACTCACAATGTCACTTGCACGAGTGCTGCCTTCGCGAATGCCGGCAAGCAATGTTTTGATTTCTGTTTCAAGCATAGACACATCGTAGTCCCTGAACTTAGCGCGTACGGCTTCGATTTCAGGTGATGTAGGTTCATGCGGCAAGTTTTTGAAGTCTGTTAGGATCTCCAGAATTTCTTCAATATCCTTTTCAAGAGGCGCCACGTTGCTCGATACAAAATTGATTGGATTATTGAGCTCGTGGGCAATACCCGCTGTCATTTGACCAAGTCCCGCCATTTTTTCTGATTCTACAAGTTGGCGCTGTGACTTTTGAAGGTCTTGAAATTGCAATTCAATTTTCTCCTTGGCTTCATACAATTCGTGGGTACGTTCGCGCACTTCAGCTTCCAATCGCACCTCA
>JBDKJN010000423.1:0-6575 GCA_039796595.1 Bacteroidota bacterium | reverse complement strand
TGTAACATATACGGAACAAGCGCCTGTCGACTACGAAGATTGGGCACAATGTTTCGGATCCACAATGACAATTACAGTACCGCCTGGCCTTTATTGGGCATACGATTGGAGCGATGGTTCGACGGCTAATACTATAACGGTTACGGGCACTGAACCTATTCAATTGAATGCCATGAACTCCTGCGGTTCTTATTTCTTTGAATGGCAAGTTGGCCCGACCGACTGTTTGCAAAGTATCTATGTTCCCAACAGTTTCACACCAAATGATGATGGAAGAAATGATGTATGGTTTCCTGAAACGTACAATGTAACTATCCTCTCCATCAAAATATTCAACCGTTGGGGACAAAAAGTTTTCGAGGGAGATGAAGAGTCGAAGGTCTGGACAGGTAATGCATTCAATGGCGACTACTATTCTCCAGATGGAGCCTATACTTATCAAATAACCTACAAAGACCACTCTATTGAAACTCATGAAATACGAGGGCATATTGTATTGATTCGCTAGTTAACTTAGCGCCATGTTTGATTTCGAAGCCTATCCCAAGCCATTCGTCATTGCCGAGATGAGTGGCAACCACAATCAATCGCTTGAAAGAGCCCTTGATATTGTCAGAGCTGCTGCACAATGCGGCGTACAAGCCCTCAAGCTTCAAACCTATACGGCCGATACCATCACCATGAGAGGCGCAATGACCATAGCAGACGATCAATCACTATGGAAAGGCAAAGAGCTATACGAATTGTATCAAGAAGCTTATACGCCTTGGGAGTGGCATCAACCCATCTTCAAGTTGGCCAAAGAACTAGGCATGATCGCTTTTAGTTCACCATTCGATGAATCCGCAGTTGATTTTTTGGAAGAACTTGGAGTTCCCCTTTATAAAATCGCATCATTTGAAAACACACATCACCCCTTGTTGCGTAAAGTGGCGCAAACCGGCAAACCCGTTATCATGAGTACGGGTGTTGCAACATTAGACGAAATCGCGGAAAGCGTGCAAGTATTGAAAGATGCCGGTTGTGAAGACATAACCTTATTGAAATGCACCAGCACCTATCCAGCAACACCTGAAAACACGAATCTCGTAACCATTCCATTTTTAAAACAACGTTTTGATTGTCGGATTGGATTGTCCGATCATACCATGGGCATTGGCGTTTCAGTGGCATCTGTCGGACTTGGGGCGGAGGTCATTGAAAAACACTTCACTTTACTTCGTGCAGATGGCGGTGTCGATAGTGCGTTTAGCATGGAGCCTTCCGAGATGACGCAATTGGTGGAAGAATGTCAATCCGCCCGCATGGCGCTAGGTCATATTCAACTTGAAGTGCAGACCAACGAAGAAAAAAATAGACTATTCAAACGATCGATCTATGTTGCTTCAGATATTCCACAAGGAGAAGTCCTCTCAAGTGCAAACCTAAAAATAATACGTCCGGCACTAGGACTTGCGCCACGACATTGGGTTGAGGTGCTTGGAAAAAAAGCGAGCCGAAGCCTCAAAGCAGGTCAACCACTGCAAGAAGCAGACTTTGAATGATATTGATGATCGTCTGTGAATTTGTAGACAACTACCAATCACCGCCGCAATTGAATACACGTTACATTTGATCTTCCGTAACATCATTACATCCGTTTAAAAAAACAGAACAACCATTTGGGCATAGTCATTCAACAAGCCACACAAAATGCAGTATACTCCTACACAGGGGCATTGCTGGGTTTTATTACAGTGTGGTTGGTGAATGTTCATTGGTTGAGTCCAGAGCAGAACGGATTAATCAGTTTGTTGATCAACGTATCTATTCTCACAGGATCATTATCCAATTTAGGAATGACGGGAGTAACGATGCGTCTGTTTCCACGTTTTCGTGACCATCAAAGTTATCATGGCTATTTGTTCTATCCTTTGGTTGTCTCATGCATTGGATTTATAGCCTTTACAATAATTTATATTCTGGCCTCAGACAACATTGTTGAGCGCAATTTGGAAAAATCAGCGCTTTTCGCACAACATCATTGGTACCTGTTGCCTCTGACTTTCTTCTGGGCTATGTTTAACGTATTTGATGCTTATAGTCGTTCTGTCCTACTCTCCACAGCTGGGGTCTTTATCAAAGAAGTTCTTCTCCGTATTTTTATCCTTGTCATAGCCTATGCTTACTACCAAGGGCAAATTTCATTCGAGCATTTTCTGATACTGTACTGTGGCGCGTTCTGCTCAATTTCATTGATACTTGCGGGCTACCTATGGCGAAAAGATCAATGGCATATAAGACCCAATACCAAATTCCTGACACCCGAACTCAAGTCCGAAATGCGGAAAGTAGCGGTGTTTTCCATCATCACTGGCTTGAGTAGTTTATTAATAAGTTCGATTGATAAAGTGATCGTCAATGACATGTTGGGCATTTCAGCCACCGGCATTTTTACGGTTGCAGCCAATTTTGGCAGTATGATTCAAATTCCTGCGCGCAGTATAATCCGAATTGCCAGTCCTGTAGTGGCTCAATCCTGGCAGAATAACGATACCGCCAACATCCGTGATGTTTACTATAAAACCTGCCTTAATCAATTTGTAATGGGCCTGTATCTCCTTGCGGGACTCTGGGTATGCATCCAGCCACTGATGCAGTTGATGCCTGACGTTTATCAACAAGGCAAATGGACGATTCTTTTGATCAGTTTAGGTTATCTCATCGACATGGCCACAGGTGTAAACGGTGTGATTATCGCAACCTCAAAGTACTATCGCTTTGACACCTATTTTATGTTCAGTTTAGTAATCATTACTGCCATCACCAACTACTGGCTCATTCCTATATATGGAATAACAGGAGCCGGTTTGGCGTGTTGCCTCACCTACTTTCTTTTCAATTTGTTTCGTTATCTTTTCATTTGGCAGCGTTTTGGAATGCAGCCGTATTCCTGGACCTATATAAAAATCTTAGCCGTATGCGGCCTAAGTATTGCCATTGCACAGTGGGTTCCTTCATTCTCCAATTCCTACATCGATATTCTCATTCGAGGAAGTTTGTTCAGCATCCCTTTCCTAGGAATGTTGTACGCTTTTCAACTTGTTCCCGACTTGGTACAAGCGGCTAAAAAAATGATCAAGGGTTTGAAGTCAACACAATGAGAAAATCTCCCTCAATTTCTTAAAAGGTTAACTCAAAATCGAAACGTCACAAAAAGGCGAACCAATTCCGTACATCATCCAATGACGAATCTCTCCTATACATAAATTACCAAGCTAGCAACAGTCACACCCGCAATTATAGCCCTCACCACTTCTGCTGAAAAGAAAAACACACTGAACAGTACCGCAAATTTGCAAATGGACGTTCGAGTCCTTATGAAAGGTATTCCGATCTTAGGATAATTCAAGAGGCATCGCCATCTGTAGCCTCTTCAACCTCTTCTTCCTGTTGTTGTTCGAATCCCAGTGTCTGGCAATATGAACAATATTTAGCAGAGCCATCGTGTTCCCAGCGTTCCAAATTTTTCATTTCGCTCACTAATCCAACGATATATGCTTTAAAATCACTTGCCCAATCGCCAGCTTGTTGAGCATCGAACAACCGCCATCCTCTATCCAAATGTCGAAACGAAATAAAACCTGCCTGAACATCGATAGGACCATCAACGATATGAGGCAATGCCAACATATACGTAATAATCTGCACCATCTTCCCGCTTTGACCGGGAAACAACGGCGCATTCTTTTTGGACTTAAGAACATGGTCCTTTTCCTCCACCTTACCTGTCTTGTAGTCCAAAACGCGATAGGTCTGTCCAACGCGTTCCAATCGGTCAATCTTACCGCGCATGCGAATACCCGAAGCAACATCAAGGACAAAATCAAAATCCACTTCAACACCAACAATGCAACGATCAACCTGCTCTGTTTCGATTGTCCGTTTTTCAAATTGGAGGTATTGCATCAACATTTTTTTAGCTATTCCACGCACCAGCGCATTATCGCCAGTGGTGAGATCCATGGACGTATTGGAGTGATCAATTGCGTCATCCAGCCATTGATCGATGGATCCGATGATCAAATCAAAATCATTAGCGGTTGGATAACTACCTATAAATGCTTTATAAAAACGTTCCAACACCAAGTGGACCAAACTACCCATCTCTGAATCACTGATCGTCTCCTCCAGTTCATCGGGCTCGCCGATTTTTGCGATATACTTAAAATAAAAATCCAGCGGACAATCAATATATTTATTGATCGCTGAAGCTGATATACCCGCTTCGAGCCAAGCATCAATTCTAGCCCTTGACCAAGCATTATTCAATGGAACCTTCGTGGTGGACATAGCTTCCGGAGCTAATCGAAAGGAATCTGCTTTCCACTCTATGGCACTATTAGCAGGCATCAATTCAGATTGAATTTGAATTAAAAACCTCGAAACCTCCTGATCTCGCTTTTGCAGATCCACTGAAGCAGAGAAAAAAGTGCATGCCGAAGCCCTTTGCATAATTCGATAGAACACGTACGCATAACTCGCCTCTGCATCAGCGGGTAACGACATTCCATGTGATGTTCGAATATCCAATGGCACAAAGGAATCCATACTTGATTTTTTCGGAACCACACCCTCGTTTAATCCCGGAATAAAAATGTATTTGAAATCCAAAGCTCTTGTATCTGTCATCAAAAGTACCTGCACTTCTCCATCACGATTTCGAATTCCCGATGAAGACAGCTGGCCGCGCGCCATTCTCCAGAGCCATTGCATAGCAGTAAAATCACCATTTATGGATTGAACATTCAATGCCATTTCAATTTGCTCTAACGTCTCCAATAACGTCGTAACGCGTTCATCCGTTTTGTCTAAAAAATTATTTATTGCCTGTTGCATCGCCTGCATCAGTTCAACACCAGAAGCATTAAAAAACAGCGCATTCCATGCATCATTGTCATTATCAAACCAACCGATCTCTTTCAGGTTGTTTGAAGCCCAATATCCTTTGCTATTCGTTCTGATAGCTGATTGCAAACGTGTCACACTTTCCGACGGCAAAAGCCACTGCCTGGACAAATCCAATATTTCCAATAGATCTCGAACGAAATAACCACGTGTTTGCACCAATCGATGATTGTGTACACGGATCATCACAGTTATCCAACGCAAGACCGTCGAAAACCCATTAACCTCCTCATATCCCCGATCCCCAATTAAATCAGCACCAGCGAGGAAATGAATTACAGGATGCAGCCAGGTTTCATCTGGTAACAAAATTGCCGCGTTCGATCGCTCAATCACTGGTAATCTACTCAATTCACGTGCGATAGCGGCACACTGCCCATGAAATGAGTCGCATAAGACATGGTTGATATGGATTGGGCTTGAGGTGAGATGATCCGGTACTGCGCTCCGATTCAGCCATACGGCATGTTTCCGAATAGTAGCACCAGCCTCATGCCAATCATTAAAAATGTAATATCGATCGGCATCCCAAATTACTCTTAGAGTTGCAATCCGTCCCAACATCTGCAACATCATCTCTTCCGCCTTCTGAAATCCTGCAATGCCCACTACATCAATATGTGAACCTTTCCATTGATCAGACCACTTGCGCTCATTGTTGAGCAAATAACGCAACATCACCGGATAGACCATTTGCTGATCTTTTTCTTGAATAGCCTTCCAGCTTTCATAAATGCCTTCCAAAGCATTCCAAAAAACCAAATAGGCCTTTTGCGTTTCACTTAGAAATTCATCTCCAATTCCCCAATGCTCTACTTCCTTGACGCTTCGCAAATCTCTATAAATCTGCTTAGCGTCAGCCAAGGACATGGCCACATCCAAAAAATCATTGTGTAACTTTTGACCCCATAACATAAAATGCTCAAGGTCTGCCAAATGCGAAGGCATTTCCTGCACATAAGCGTCCATCAAGTACATCATAGAACGACTTGAAGAGCAACTGACACAATCGGCCATTTGACTGGCCAATTCAGGAATGGTAAGTATTCTGGGCGACCACCGTGATGCACTAACCACCTGTCTCAACGCTTTTTGCACATAAAATCCGACCAACTTATTTGGAACCACAACTACCAACTTCGACCAGTCCATATCCTGGCGGGTGCTCAAATCATCGACATATTCCTGAATAAATGTTCTCATCGGCGTGGATTCTATCACAAAAGAAAGCTAAGATTCAAGAGAACTGACCGCTTATTCATAACTATTTTTGGAGACAGAATTCAATCCATCGCCCATGTACCCGCAATACCGCCGATTGTCCAATGGTAAAAGTTACTATGAAATTTTATCCGCCGATGAAATGCGGGAAATTACAGTTTCGGGTAAGCGTTGGACCGAATATGAAATCAAGGCTAAAATCCTTCCCGAACGTGTTCTCATAACGGACCTGCTAGACATGCGTTATGCACACTACGAACTCATTTCGGAAAAAGAATTTTTCGACTTTCTCGATCACTGTCGGACCAAGTTATTTCAATTCTAATTCCTCAGTTCATAAACATAACCGCGTTAGAAACAAAACCAAACTATTGGCAGAAGAGGCGGACTTGATAATGAAATTGCAA
>JBDKJN010000422.1:0-5779 GCA_039796595.1 Bacteroidota bacterium | reverse complement strand
CATCAGGGAATCTGGTTTCAGACCGGAGATATTATCCGAACAGAAAAGAGTGGTTACGACGAAATAATGGAAGCACAAAAACTCCTTCACGACAGACTTCCCAACTCTTCCATCAATCTTGCAATCTATCATTGGCACCCATCATTATTCCGCGAACTAACCCATGAAAAAACAGATCGCATTTATTCTGCTTTGCAGTAGCCTTCTACTCCCCTTCTCCACTCCACTCAGCATCGGTTGTGGAGGATATGATGAACCAGACATCACCGAATCATTGTTGTTTAATCCGCGGATTATCGGACAGGAAGCACTACATCCCTTTTTCATTACCTACCATGGATTATTTCAAGACACCTACAACGAAAATGCCGAAACAAGCAATAATCTAAATCTGAAAGAATGGGAAGTTCGCTTTTCAAACACGCTTAACACGGAAGAAGTGAGGTGGCTTATCTACCAGTCAACACCGGAAGATATTTCGGCAATACAAAAAAATCAATTCATCCACTTCGGAAACGACTCCGCACTTAAAGTAACGGTATCCGAAAAAATAAAAAAAGTTAAAACCAGAGAAAACGACCTACTCTATTTACACTTTGCGAAACAAGCCGAAACCCTGACTGTCAACTACTATTATTACTGGGAAGAACGGGATCGTGATACCATTGCACTCAACAATCTGCAAGTGGATTTACAAATGCAATTCCTGAAATGTAATGATCCGTTTCTGAAAGGACGATATGGATTTCAATACCTGAAAACGGCACATTACAACGGCGACTTTCAGTCCGGAATTAACTTCTATGAAACCAATCTCAAAAACGACAAATCCTTCAGCAGAAGTATTCAATGGCGAAACAAAGGATATTATGCAGCCTGTTTATACAAGGCTAAACGATTTACAGAATCTAACCTGCTTTACTGTGACATCTTTAAAAACTACGAACCCCAAAAAACTGATGCCATCCTCAGCTTTCATCCGCAAGAAGAAGCTGACTGGAATGATTTGCTAAAAAATGCAACTACAGAACAACTGAAAACGCTATGGCTATTCTATGGAATCTATAGTGATCCTATCAAAGGAATAGAAGAAATCACCAAACTGGATCCATTGAATAAAGAAATGGAATTATTGTTAATGCGGGCCGTTAATATTGCCGAATACAACATTATCTCTAATCCGGTTTACAACTGGGACGAAACACGTTACTACGAAGAATCACCTGACTACTACAAAAACAGTCCATTCTACTCATGGAAATCGGTCAACAAAGACAACCTCGACAGATTGATTTCTACTATCAATACACGCTTAAAATCTTCTGCCTTAGGAACACAACCATGGTTATCAGCAAAAGCGTATCTACAATTTCTAAAAAATGACCTAACGGGCGCTCAAGCAACGCTAAATGAGTCATTGCTTAAGAGCGAATCAAATGTATTGGCACAAAAGCAAAACAATATTACCACTGCTTTGATTTTTGTCTCAGGCATGCAAGCCGGCAATCAGCAGCAGGAAGAAACGATGGCAGACATGCTGATTCGGATTAAAAATGATGAAACGCCGGTTCGGGAAGCTGTGGAGAGATACATTCTGCGAAAACTGGCAGAGAAGTACAGTGCCATCGGAGAGGAAGCGAAAAGCATATTATGCTCCAGAGCCATTTATTCGGATTTCCAAACGAAAGGTGCGATTTCTAATCTTCGTGAATTTATGGAACGGAAAAACCTGAACAAGTTTGAAAGTTACCTCGTTGACACCTACTCCTTCAAACTTGTCAATATCTATGACCTTGAAGGAACCGAACTCCTTTATCAATATGAATGGGAAAATGCTATTGCCGCCTTTTCAAAACACCCGGATGCAGGAACCACCAGCACTTATTGCAGTCCATTTATCATTCACATCAAAGACTGCCACGAATGCGATCATGGCGACCAAACAAGCTTAACATATACAAAACTTAGTTTCGCTAAAAGGATGCTTGAGTTACAGGAGCAAATTAATGCTGAGAAGAATAAGAATACAAAGAGTGAATTATGTTTTGAATATGCGAATGGTCTCTATAACATGACCTGGTATGGAAATGCACGTGTGCTTTCGCTTTCCGAAATTCATTACTCTCCAAGTACTCCCTTTAATCCCAGAAATGAGAAAACAACTGACGCTTACTTCGATTGCACTGAAGCCGGTAAGTGGTACGAAGAAGCCAGAAAGTTAACGAACAACAAAGAATTCGCTGCCAAATCTGCATGGATGGCAGCAAAATGTGAACATGCCAATTGGTTAAACAACATTAACGACGATGAACCAAATGATTTCGTTGCAGGAAAGTACTTTCAACTCCTGAAAACTAATTATAGTCATACAAAATACTATCAGGAGATCATTCAGGAATGTGGTTACTTCTGTACATTCAATTATGGACCGTTGGAAAAATGCATTCGAAATAAAGAAGAATAAACAGAAAGAGAGTGTTTCATAAAGTGTGTCAGTTTAAAGAAAACACTAACTTTAAACTACACAAATGGAAAAGAAAAAGTTCGATTACGAAGCCTTCAAGAAGGAGGCAGCAGAGCGCCTGAAGAAGGGCGGAAGCGTATTGGGAAGAGACGGAGTCTTCACCCCACTATTCAAAGAGTTTTTAGAGGAAGCCCTGGAAGGGGAACTGGAAGCTCATATTGAGGAAGATCCGGAGCCGAACCGCAAGAACGGCAAAGGAAAAAAGACCGTAAAGACCCCTAATGGAGCTGTCGAGATCGAGACCCCCCGCGACAGGAATGGCACCTTTGAGCCGGAACTAATCGCGAAGCGCCAAAAGACACTGGGAGTGGATCTTGATCGACAGATCATATCATTATATGCACGTGGGGCCAGTTACGGCGACATCCGAGATCACCTGATGGATATGTATGGCCTTGAAGCTTCCACAGCAACGATTAGCCGGGTTACAGACAAAATCCTACCCCTACTGCAAGAATGGCGTTCGCGCCCACTGGAAGCGGTCTATCCATTCGTTTGGTTGGACGCCATACATTACAAGGTTCGCCATGAAGGAAGGGTAATCACACGGGCTGTATATTGCATTATTGGCGTAAATCAAGAAGGGTATAAAGACCTGCTTGGGCTTTACATCGGCGAGAACGAAGGAGCTAAGTTTTGGCTGCAGGTACTCACCGATCTACACAACCGAGGTGTTCAGGACATCTTGATAGCTTGCATTGATAATCTGAATGGTTTTGCAGAAGCCATAGAAAGTATATTCCAAAACACTGAAGTGCAACTCTGCGTAGTGCATCAAATCCGGAACTCTCAAAAGTATCTATCCTACAAGGATCTCAAGCCATTCATGAAAGATCTTCAACTGGTATATAAAGCAGACACCGAAGAACAAGCACAACGCCATCTTGACCAACTCGACAAGAACTGGGGTGTAAAATATCCTAAAGTGATTGAATCATGGAAGAAAAACTGGACCAGGTTGAGCCGCTACTTCCAATACACAAAAGATATCCGAAGGATCATGTATACCACCAACATAATCGAAGGCTTTCATAGGCAATTACGCGCAATTACCAAGTCCAAAGGGGCATTCCATAGCGAAGATGCACTTATGAAATTACTCTATCTGGCACAGGAGAATATAACCGCAAAATGGAACCGGCCACTCCATAACTGGAATCAAACCCTTGCTCAATTATCTATTATATTTGGAGACCGGCTTAAACTGAACCTGTGATCCCGGACGGGCCTGCCGGCGGCAACTCATTCAAAAATGATAACTTTAACTACCTTCATTACATCTATGAAACGAATTACAAAGTCATCATTTTCTCATGAGTATAATTACTACTGACACAGTTTATGTAACACTACCGAAAAATTATACAAATGCACTTACTGATTATTACTTGTCAATTCAGAATAAGGATAATTTGATTTATGATATTGAAGCTAACCAAAAACACACAGGATTAGAGATTGATTCTATGGGTACATTTATAAAAGCGTTTCTTGCTTCAATGCAAATTAGTATAGCTGAATCAAAATTTGCCTTAGGTCAATATGATGAGGCATTAATTGAAATAAACAAAGGAATTGAAATGGCTCCTTATATGAAAGAGATAGGCAAGGAGAACTACTATAACGTTCGTGGAAACGTTTTTATTGCGCTTGGTAAATTTCAGCAAGCTATCAATGATTTTGACAGATGTATTAACCTTAACTCTTCTTTTTCTGTTGCATATGTGAATAGGGCTATTGCCAAAATCAATTTAACAAATAGAGTCTCAGTGAAATCTTATTCTATGCAAGGGGGAAGTAATAATGGAGTATTTAATGCAAACTGGACTTTTCCATTAAAGGTTTCAGTTAAAAGATCAGATGTAAATATTGTTTCAGCCCTTAATGACTGTAATAAAGCAATTGAGATTGAGTCAAACCTCGGCTATTCTTATTATATCCGTGGTCAGGTAAAGAAAATGTTAATGGATGATGACTACTGTTATGATTTAATAAAGTCAAAGGAGATTGGTTATCCTGTCGAAGAAGAATTGCTTAAGGATTGCGTGAGATGATGCAATACGTGATGGCTATGGCTACTTTTGGGTTACTTGTAAACGATTAAGTGTGATTTAGAGGAACAATAGGCTTGCAAATGCATAGTCTTTTTTACTTCACAGTTGAACAAAAATGCTAGGTGGCTATGAATTGGGTATTTAATGATTCGAGGATAGTATTTTGAAATCGTCAAATGGTACTAGTCAAATTGGAAGCCGACAGGTTTAATCAGCTATTCATGAATGTTTCGTAAGCTAAGGCGGAAAGTCGATTATACGGATACAAGTATTTAACTTACGGCTATTCTCGCAGCTGCATTTTACCTTTGCCGCGGGTTTAAACCCACCGGGCCGGATAAAGTGGCTTTCGGACTCTGGTCTTCCGGGCAGGAAATGGTCAGATATTTATGGTCCGATGGTTGATTGTGCAACTTCTTACAGTTTATAGACATAGGGTATGCTTCAAAAGACTACTTTTAATCATTCAAAATTTCTTTAAGATGTCTCGCTTATTCGTTATGTTATTGATATTGTTGAGTGACCTTGCGTGGGCTCAGCTTCCTGCTGTTGTTTGGGCGGGTGGTACAGGCGATGTTGGCATGGACAATGGTCAGGTAATAGCCTTGGATGCTGCAGGGAACATTGTGATGACAGGGTATTTTACAAGTCCTGTAATTACGTTTGGCAGCACTACATTAACGAATGCCGATTCACTTGGGACTGCTGATTTCTTTGTCGCTAAATACTCTTCCAGTGGTTCGGTGTTGTGGGCGCAGCGTATAGGCGGAAGTTCCAATGAATATGGTTACGGTGTCGCTACGGATGCTGCTGGAAATATTGTAGTGTCGGGGTCTTTTACGAGTGCAACTATCACACTCGGAAACATAACGCTGTTCAATGCAAATCCTGCCGGTACCTCTTCGGATATCTTCTTCGCGAAGTACGATGCAGCCGGAAATGTCCTCTGGGCGAAAAGTTCGGGTGGGATAAATTGGGATAATGGATCGCAGGTCGCTACGGATAAGTTTGGGAACGTATTCGTGACGGGTTATTATGCCAGCTCTCAGATTACTTTTGGTGCTACTACGTTAAACAATTCCGGTATTTATGATGTGTTCCTGGCCAAGTATGATGCAGGAGGGAATTTTCTCTGGGCAAGAAGTAGCGTCGGTTCCGGTAGTGATATAGGAAACAATGTGGCCGTGGATCCCAATGGTAA
>JBDKJN010000421.1:0-10742 GCA_039796595.1 Bacteroidota bacterium | reverse complement strand
AATCGCCTATAGCGCAGTGTCCAGCTGATATAGAAGTGCCAGCAGACGCAGGTATATGCACTGCTTCTGAAGTGAATCTTGGCAATCTGATTTTGTCTGATAACTGCCCGAATCCGCAGGTATCAAATAATGCACCTACAGTATTTGAGATTGGTAGTACAGAAGTAGTTTGGACCGTAGTGGATGGA
Organism: Bacteroidota bacterium; assembly: GCA_039796595.1. GTDB lineage: Bacteria > Bacteroidota > Bacteroidia > Flavobacteriales_D > Sanyastnellaceae > CANHSF01. Next base: position 10,554 of record JBDKJN010000421.1, on the reverse strand, counting down.
AGCGGTAATGTGACCACATGTATACAAACAGTGACTGTGGTTGACACTCAGAATCCTGTGATTACTTGTCCCGATGAACTTGTATTGTACGCTGGTGCTTCTGAATGCTACCTGACAAATTTAGAGTTACCACAACCTCAGGTTTCAGACAATTGTGCGATTGGCAATGTAGTGGTGGCCGCACCGGACGCTTTCCCTGTTGGAACAACTAGTATTACGTGGACTGTAACTGATGCAAGTGGCAACAGTGCTTCATGCGAACAGCTTGTTGTTGTAATCGATAATATTGCGCCTGTGGTGTATGGTTGTGGTGAGATAGTAGAATTTGGTACTGACTTGAATCAGTGCGGTGCTATCGTAAACTATGACACATTGTTGGTGACAGATAATTGTGATCTCATGAGCGTTGTGCAACTGAGCGGACCTGCTTCAGGTGAATTCTTGGAAGTTGGTGAACATGAAGTGACATATCAATTCACTGATGTGAATGGGAATGCGACAGTTTGTTCTTGGATTATCTCCGTTGTCGACACACAAGAACCGGTGCTCGTTTGTCCTGAGTCAATTTTTGCGGAGTCTGACGCGGTGCAATGTGGATTAGTCGTTAATTACATTGAGCCAGGAGTTCTGGACAATTGTCCGACAAATAATATCGAAGGTGTTTTGGTGAGCGGATTAGAAAGTGGATCAATATTCCCTGTGGGTATTACAGTTGTTGAATATACCCTTACGGATGGAAGTGGAAATACAACAAATTGCACTTTCGATGTCAACATAACCGATACAACGGAACCTGAAATCGTTTGTCCGGAAAATATTTCTTTGAATGATCCGGAATTGGATGGTGTTGTAGTCAACTATGATTTACCAGAGGTGACAGACAATTGCGGGGCATTGATCAACGTAATTGAAGGCCCTGAAAGCGGCGATGTGTTCGTCCACGGTAACACTACAGTGGTGTTTGAAGCAGTGGATAACGCCGGTTTGACAGATACATGTAGCTTCAATGTCTTGGTCAACAATCCACCGATTGCGTTAAATGATTCCATCATTTTTGAAGACGCATGGGAGTCAACACAGTTGTTGGTTCTTTTGAATGATTCCGATCCTGATGGCGATGAAATAACAATCGTTAGTGCCGAGGCACAAAACGGTAGTATTCAGGTACAACCGAGCGGTGTAATCGTATACACTATTGATCCAGCTGTATTCTGTGGGGATGATACTTTGATTTACGTCATTCAAGATACATACTTCGCACTGGATACTGCAATTATGGTGGTTCATGTAGAATGCCCATTCACAGTTTCTGTTCCTGAAGTTTTCACTCCAAATGGAGATGGTGTTAACGATGTCTTTGAAATACGTGGAATTGAAGATTATCCTGATCACGATTTAAAAATATTCAACAAACGAGGCCATAAGGTATTTGAGAATAGCGGAGGTTTGGTTTCTTGGAATGGCAGGTCGACTTCTGTTTTAGATTTCGGAAACGGTCAGTTGCCAGAAGATACATATTACTATGTCTTGGATCTGGGAGATGGAAGTGATCTCATAAAAGGATATGTCTACATCACCTATTAATCTCAAACCCTCAAATAGAAAGAAAATGAAATACACAATAGCAATAGCAATGATTTTCCTTGGAGCCTTGAATTTGAGCGCTCAACAAGAGGGCTTTATGGGGCAGATGCTCATGAATAAGTTAACGTTGAATCCGGGTTATGCTGGGTATCGTGAACGTCCAATCCTAACCTTTGCACACCGCCAACAATGGACCGGATTTGCAGGAGCACCAATGACTACGGTAATCAGTTACGATAGACCGCTATCAAAGAGTTCTCTTGCCATGGGCACATCATTGGGGCATACAAGAATGGGGCCCACGACGGCATCTGAATTCAATGGGTATTTTGCGGTGAGAACGCGTTTAAATAATCGAGCAACAATTTCATGGGGCATGAACGCGGGGGTTAATTTGTTTCAGGCGAACTTAACTGGTTTGCGAAATACTGCGGATAGTTTTGGACAGCAGGATGAAACGCTCTTGACCAATTCTCGAAGCGAACTGGTGCCTCAAATAGGATTTGGATGTTATTATTTCACACAAGGTTATTATTTCGGAGTGTCAATGCCAAAACTGGTGAAAACGAAATCAGTTATTAAGTCGGATTTTACTGAAAAAAGTAACGTTATAAGTGAAAAATCGGCTTATATAATGGGAGGTAAAAGTCATAAAGTAAAACGGGATCTTATGTTTACTTATAATGGGTTTATGATTGCAAGTCCGTACTCTCCAATCACAGTTGGAACTTTCGCTACTGCAGTGGTTGAGCAGAAGTACACCCTAGGTGCATATTATATTCTAGCTCAATCAGCAGGAGTATTGTTTCAGTTCGAATTTGATCGAACCATGAAATTTGGATATTCTTATGATGTATCAACCAATGCTTTAATACGTACGAATTTCGGATCGCATGAAATTAGCTTCAACTACTTGTTCAAAAACAAAGTGAAGCGCGCGACCTATCCGAGGTTTTTCTAAAACGAACTTTGAAATCCCCAGTCAAATGATTGGGGATTTTTTGTGCTGATGGTCAAATCAAGTTGATTTCAGGTCGTAAGGGAAGCGCGCAACATGCTTGCTTTAAGCAGTGTTTCATCATATTCCTGATCGATATCGCTTGCATGCGTGATAGCTCCACCAACAGCACAAGTGACCTTTTTGGTTTCTGAATTAGCGATGATTGCCCGAATGATCACGTTAAAATCAAAGTCTCCTTCGGGAGATACAAAACCTAAGCTTCCGGAATACCAACCGCGTTCGAGAAACTCCAATTGCTCGGCTATCTGCATGGCACTTACTTTAGGGGCTCCTGTCATACTGCCCATTGGAAAAGTAGCACGCAGAATAGCGATCAGGTTGGTTTCGGAAGGTATTTCTGCTTCAATCGTTGAAATCAAATGATGCACGGTTTTGAATCGATAAGCACCAAATAATTCTCTAACGCGTACTGTGTTTTTTTTAGCAATTCGGGATAAATCATTTCGCACCAAATCAACAATCATCACATTTTCAGATCGCTCTTTTGGACTATTCAACAGTTGTTGCCTCATCGTTTCATCTTCCTCAGGTGTTGCACCTCTGCGTATCGTTCCTTTTATGGGTTGAGAAATAAGAACATTGCCTTTGCGCTGTAAAAAACGTTCGGGGGATGCACACAACATTGTCCAATTACGAAACTTGCAATAACAAGCGAAAGGTGCATGTGATTGACGAAGTAGATCAATCCAAAGACTAAAAGGATCGCGAATTTCAAAGGTACCTTCAAACGATTGGCAATAATTCACTTCATAAATATCACCTCGTTGTAGATGTTCATGAATACGTCGCAAAGCATTATCGTATTGGGTCTTCTGAATCGTTGGTTGTAAGCAGGTATTGGTCGTATCCTTTTTTGGTACAATATCACTTTTGAACGCCTTACGGATGTTATCCATCCATTCATAGCAGCGTTGTATTTGATCTGTAAAATGTCCTTGTAGTATTTCGAAGGCCCGATCGTTTTGGTCGATTCGAAATCGAATCACCCATTCTGGATCTACAGTAATAGAGATGGGCATTTCACGTTTAACGCCTGGGCGATCTTTGATGTCTTCAATACAATTTTTGAGATCATACGACAAGACATGGTACACCCAGCGACCTTCTAGTTGGTTTAACCCTTCAATTTTGTCTAATGATTTTGTTGGGTTCGCGAAATTTACCCAAGCTTGTTTTGCACCAATACCTATCGTCGCCCATAGGCCTGAATCTTCGTGTATTGCAACACAAAGACTGTCGTGATCTGAAGAAGCGGTAGAAATATCAGGTACCATATTAACAGTCCAAATGTATCACCATTTCGTGGTATCAGTAATAGGTTGATTAAACATCTTCGCTCTTTAATGGTTAGGCTACTACCGCTACGAAATCAATCCAGGCTTGCACGCCTTTGCATTACTTTTGTGGTGTCGCACCCCATTGAACCATCAATGGGGCAACCCGTTATGTATTTATCCGATATTCAGGCCATTTATAAGAAGGACCAACGTTCTGCAGAAATCGCAAGTATTTTGAAGACCATTGGGGCAAAAGTTCAGATACGCGGACTTGTTGGCTCAGCCCATGCTTTTGTTCAGGCAGCCATTGTTGAACACACTGGCGGTATGCATGTTGTGGTGCTTTCAGATAAAGAGGCTGCTGCTTATTTTCTAAATGATCTTGAAAATAGTTTGGGTCTTGTAAAAACTGAAGACGCGAGTGATCAGCCGAGCACAGCACGCCCTCGAACATCTATTCCTGATAAACCGATCAACGTACATTTTTTTCCACGTTCTGCTCGTGTGGCTTATGAGTTAGAAGAAACGGATAATGCAAATGTGGCTTTGCGAACGGCAGTGCTATCCGATTTGGAATGGGCCATTAAACAAGGAGGGAATAAAATTCAAATTGTCGTTACGTATCCAGAAGCACTGTGCGAAAAGGTAGTCACCCAACAAGTGCTTGAAGGGGCAACATTTGAAATTGGGCAAGGCAATCAACTGGATCTGGATTTTGTCGACGAATGGATGCATACCTATCATTTCGAAAAAGTAGATTATGTTTATGCTCCCGGACAATATGCTATTCGTGGAGGTATTCTGGATATATTTTCTTACAGCTATGAGTTTCCATATCGCATTGAATTGTTTGGCAACGAAGTAGAGAGTATCCGCAAATTCGAAGCGGAGAGCCAATTGAGTGTGGCTAAAATGACCAAGGCTACCATTGTTCCTGACGTCAATAAATTCGGCTCAAGTGACGCTAGAGTATCGTTGCTTCAATTCTTGCCAAAGGACAGCATCGTTTGGATCAAAGAAACGGAATTATTGTTCAGCAAATTAGAGGCTGAATTGGAAAAGGCTACTGAACGATACGAAAAGAAAAAAACACTCATTCAGATTTCACCTCCCCAGGAACTTTATTGGTCCGTCGAAGAATGTAAGTCGGAGTTGCGCATGGCGCGAGTTGTTGAGATGAGCAATAGAAGGCACTTTGTTGAAAGCTCAGTGGTAACATTTGAAATGGAACCGCAACCGTCGTTCAACAAAAACTTTGATATGTTGGGCACCAACTTGCAAAACAATGCTCGAGCGGGATACAAAAATATTCTTGCTGCTGGCCAGCCTAAACAAGTCGAGCGCTTATATCAAATTTTTGACGACAAAGACCATGTTGTGAACTTCAACCCCCTGACCATTGAACTATCCGAAGGTTTTATTGACAAAGAAAATAAGCTCCTATTATATACAGACCATCAAATTTTTGAACGCTACCATCGCTTCAGATTGAAGGAAGGATTCAAGAAGTCCAAGGATGCATTCACCCTCAAAGAAATCATGGCGCTCATGCCAGGTGACTATGTAGTGCACATCGATCACGGGATAGGTCAGTTTGCAGGTCTTCAGAAAATTGATGTCAATGGCAAAGAACAGGAAGCTATACGATTGACATACAAAGGGGGTGATATCATGTATGTAAGCATCCACAGTTTACATCGTATTTCAAAATACGTTGGCAAAGAAGGTACGCCACCAACTTTGGACAAATTGGGTAGCAATGCTTGGCAAAATTTAAAACGCAAAACCAAGACACGAGTCAAACAATTGGCTTTTGATTTGATCAAGTTATACGCCAAACGCAAAGCCACACGCGGATTCGCTTTTCAGCCTGACACCTATTTGCAAACAGAGCTAGAGGCCAGTTTCATGTACGAAGACACTCCTGATCAGATGAAGGCCACACAAGCTGTGAAAGAGGACATGCAGAACGAAGCACCAATGGATCGTTTGGTATGTGGAGATGTTGGTTTTGGTAAAACAGAAATCGCTATTCGGGCGGCCTTCAAAGCTGCTACAGATGGGAAACAAGTCGCTGTTTTGGTTCCAACTACTGTTCTTTCACTGCAACACTACAAAAGTTTCTCGAAGAGGTTGAGGGATTTTCCTGTCAACGTGGATTACATCAATCGATTTAAGACATCGAAACAAGCCACGGAAACATTGAAAAAATTGGAGAAAGGTGAAATAGATATTTTGATCGGTACACATGCGATCGTAGCCTCACGTGTCAAGTTTAAAGATCTCGGATTGTTAATCATCGATGAAGAACAGAAGTTTGGAGTAGCCACAAAGGATAAACTCAAAACCTTACGCACCAATGTGGATACTTTGACATTGACGGCAACGCCGATACCGAGGACTTTGCAATTCAGTATGATGGGAGCCCGTGATTTGAGTATCATTCAAACCCCTCCACCGAATCGACATCCAGTACTCACTGAGTTGCGACCATTCAGTGAGGAGGCCATTCGTGATGCAATAAGTTACGAGGTGCAACGTGGCGGGCAAGTTTATTTTGTACACAATCGTGTAGGCAACATTCGCGAAATGGCTGGATTGATTCAGCGACTTTGTCCGGATGTGCGCATTGGCATTGCCCATGGACAAATGTCGGGAGATGACCTCGAACAAATGATGACCGGTTTTGTTGAAGGCAGTTTTGATGTTTTGGTTAGCACAGCCATTGTAGAAAGTGGTTTGGACATCCCTAATGCGAACACCATGATTGTGAATGATGCACAAAACTTCGGCATGAGTGATTTGCATCAGTTGCGTGGACGAGTTGGTAGATCGAACAAAAAGGCATTTTGTTATCTCTTCGCACCGAGCCTTCATATGCTTACCGACGAAGCGAGGAAACGACTTCAAACATTAGAACAGTTCAGTGATCTTGGTAGCGGATTACACATTGCCATGCGCGATTTGGACATCCGTGGTGCTGGTGACTTGTTGGGTGCAGAGCAAAGCGGTTTTATCAACGATTTAGGTATGGAAACCTACCAGAAGATTTTGAATGAAGCCGTTGATGAATTGAAACAAGAACACTTTGCTGATATGTATGCCGAAGAGATTGCCCGCAACAATAAATTCGTTCGAGAGACTACTTTGGAAACCGATTTTGAGTTGTTGATTCCTGATGAATATGTCAGCAGCATAACGGAACGAATTGCTCTTTACAAGGAAATGGACGATCTCGATAATGATAACGACCTGGAACAATTCAGAGACAAATTGATTGACCGCTTTGGCCCTGTGCCTGCTGCAGCTGGCGCGTTGCTTGAAACCATGCGTTTGCGTTGGATGGCACGCGAAATTGGAATGGAAAAACTTGTTCTGAAGAGCGGTAAGATGATTGGATATTTTGTCACCAAACAAGACAGCCCATATTATCAAAGCGATAAATTTTCGACGGTTTTAGAATTTATCAAACGCAATCCAACTCAAGGAAAAATGTATGAGAAGGACAATAGTTTGCGCATTTCATTCAACGAGATAAGAAGCTTACCGCAGGCCGTTCACATATTGCGTGCAATGCTCAGCGGTTCATCTTTGTAGCAACGAATTGAGCGATCAACGATCACCTTGAATACGGGCAAGGCGTTCTTCTAAATTTCGGATCACCGCCATTTCCTTGAATTTGGTGCGTGAATCATCTGCGGGACTGCCAAAATACGTTTTACCTGGCGGAACATCTTTAGACACACCGCTTTGACCTAGAATGACGGCACCATCTCCTATGGTGACATCACTAACTACGCCTACTTGTCCCCACAAAATGACGCGATTGCCTATGCGCGCGCATCCCGCTATGCCAACATGTGCAGCCATAATACAATGCGAACCAACTAGCGTATCGTGACCAATGTGAACATGGTTATCGAGCTTAGTGCCTTTTCCAATTCGTGTATCAGCGCTCACGCCTTTATCGATGGTGCATGCTGCTCCGATTTCTACATCATCTTCTATAACCACGGATCCGCAACTGTGCATTTTTTCACGGCCTTCGGGACGCGCTTTGTAATAAAATGCATCGCTGCCAATTACAGCATTGGCGTGAATGATGCAACGATCACCAATGAAAACGTGATCATAGAGGACAACTCCAGGATGAATGATGCAATCGTGCCCAATGGTAACATTGTTGCCAATGATCACAGAAGGATGAACGCGGCTACCTTGGCCTATTGTATGCTTACCTCGAAGCCCATCAACTTGTTCCCATGGACAAAAGTGTTGAGTGAGCTTATTGTAGTCGCGACATGGATCATCGCTGATGAGCAGTGCTTTGCCTGCCGGACATTCAACTTCCTTGTTGATAAGGATTGTTGTAGCAGCGCTAGACAACGCTTTGTCGTAATATTTTGGATGATCGACAAAAACCAAATCGCCCGATTCGACCCTGTGAATTTCATTTAAACCATGGATCAAAAAATCGGGATTGCCTACGAAGGTGCAATCGAGTAACTGTGCTATGGCTTGTAGTGTTGAGGGCTGGGCTAATTTCATGATTCAAAAGTAAGCGTGAAGAGAATGAATTTGATACGGGTCAAAAAAAAGCCCTTGCAAAGGCAAGGGCTAGATCGGAGAAATACCGATTATTTTTTTACACGTTCGTGATACTGACCTGTAGAAGTGTCAACACGAATAGTATCTGCTTCATTAATGAAAAGTGGAACACGTACCTCAACACCGATATCGAGTGTTGCCGGTTTAGTTGCGTTGGTTGCAGTATCGCCACGGACGCCTGGCTCGGTATACGTGATCAAATACTCAACGAACTGAGGTAGATCACAGCTCATTGGTTGGTCATCCTCTGTGTTGAACATTACGATGCACTTCATTCCTTCTTTCAAAAATTTCGGAGCGTTGATCATAGGTTCCGGAATCGAGATTTGTTCGAAATCCTCAAGATTCATGAAGTTATAGCTATCGTCTTTGTACAAAAATTGATATTCGCGAGTTTCGATGCGTACGGTATCGATTTTCACACCACTATTGAAGGTGTGGTCAATGATCTTACCGTTGTTAAGGTTTTTAAGTTTGGTGCGGACGAAAGCAGGTCCTTTACCTGGCTTAACGTGAAGGAATTCAATCACCTTATAAATGTGAGTGTCCATTCGGAAGCAAAGTCCGTTCGAAATATCCGCTGTAGTTGTTGCCATTTGAAATGGGTTAAATGATTGTCTTGATTTGGCCGGCAAAATTAGCGTAACAGCCGCTTTGCGCCAAATATGAAAGCTGGGGGACTGAAAACTGCAAGATTTCGCTTGTTCATTGAGTAATTAAGGACTTAATTTGTAAAAAGTTGAAAAAAACGCCAAGTGGGGTAGGGTAGCGGTGATTAGAAGTGTAGAGTCACCAAGAAGCGCACGAATAAGGCGGAGGAGTTATGAATAAATATAGTGAAATACTTAAGAATTGGGAAACCCCTGAGGGACTTAGTGAAGAGGAAGCTCTTCGCAAGATTGAAGGGCGATTGACCAATGAATTAAAAGTCGACAATAGCAGAATTAGAACGTTATGGATGAGTGCCGCAGGCGTAGCCGCAGCGGTGCTTCTGGCGTGGGTATTCCTTATGCCCAATAATCGGGTTATTCGCGAGGCAACAGAGATGGCGTCAATCAGGACGGTTAACTTGCCTGACGGAAGCGTGGCCACGTTAAATGCGGGCTCTGTCTTGACATTTGCTGAAGATTGGAGCGACGATCGCCAACTGGAATTATCGGGCGAAGCATTTTTTGAAGTGAAAAAGGGCAGCACCTTTACTGTGAAAACAGCCACCGGGACAGTTACCGTTTTGGGTACATCTTTTAATGTGTATAGCCGTGGCGAAGATCTTAAAGTCGCTTGTAATACAGGTAAGGTTCGTGTAGTTGCTGGTCAGGAGCAAGTCGAACTGACTCCAGGTCAATGTGTAGCTCGCGAAGACAACCACCTAATGGTAGCCGATTTCAATAAAGCACAAAAGACGTGGCGCGATGGATTTATCTATTTTGAAAATTCCGAAATGGCTGACATTTTGGATGAAATGGAACGTCAGTTTTCAATTCGCATAGAATGTGATGAAACGGTTCGCGCCATGAAAGGAATCACAACGAATTTTTCAAAGGGTGATCGCGATGCGGCATTTTTGACGGTGAGTGCACCTGTCGGTTTGGAGTTTGTTGCCATAGATAAAACGACTTTTAGACTTCAAAAGAAACTTTAAGGTTTCAAATGAAAGGGGCATTTTATGCTTCGCAAACGTGGCAGTATCAGTGAATTGAATAGAATTGGTGGTGGATTTGCCGAATATAGAATTCCAAACAGTTGTTAAATCTCTCGCGTCATGCAACATTTAATGGCCTAATTTGTTCTAATATTTGCAAAAGGAAAATTTTGGTAGAAAGGCCATATGCCTCTCATATAAAGAATAAGTAACACACAGTTCGGAAGTGTCCAAGGTCAAAATAGGACACATCAGATAGTATAGTTAGTTTTAGTTAAGGTTTAGAATCATGGTCAGAAACGTCTGGCCATGATTTTTTTTGTCCCAACACTTGGTTCTGTTGCAATTTTGCAAGCTATGAAGGCCGATCCACGACAAATTCGAATCGAAAATTATACCTACCATCTCCCAGATGAAAATGT
>JBDKJN010000420.1:0-3370 GCA_039796595.1 Bacteroidota bacterium | reverse complement strand
TCAACAGGTGAATATCGTGTGTTCCTTCGTAGGTGATGACAGACTCAAGGTTCATCATATGGCGCATAACTGGATATTCTCCCGTGATACCCATACCACCCAACATTTGACGCGCATCGCTTACAATTTGTTTGGCCATGGCAATGTTGTTGCGCTTGGCCATTGATATTTGAGCAGATGTTGCGCGGCCTTCATTGCGCAATTGACCCAAGCGGAATGTGAGCAATTGTGCTTTGGTGATTTCGGTAATCATTTCGGCCAACTTTTTTTGTTGCAATTGGAATGCACCGATTGGCTTGCCGAATTGGATGCGCTCCTTGGAATATTTAAGGGCCACATCGTAGCAGTCCAAAGCTACACCAATTGCACCCCATGAGATGCCGTAACGTGCCGAGTCCAAGCAGCCTAGTGGTGCACCAAGTCCGCTTTTGTTCGGCAATAGGTTTTCTTTCGGAACTTTTACATTATCGAAAATCAACTCGCCTGTATCAGAGGCACGTAAACTCCATTTTCCGTGCATGGTTGGAGTGGTGAATCCTTCCATTCCACGCTCAACGATAAGACCGTGAATACGGCCTTCTTCGTTTTTAGCCCATACCACAGCGACTTGAGCAAATGGAGCATTACTGATCCACATTTTAGCGCCGTTTAAGAGGTAGTGGTCACCCATGTCCTTGAAATTGGTGATCATGCCACCCGGGTTACTTCCAAAATCTGGTTCCGTTAAACCAAAGCATCCCATCCACTCTCCAGTTGCCAATTTTGGCAAATATTTTTTGCGCTGCTCTTCGTTTCCGTATTTGTATATCGGATACATTACGAGTGAGCTCTGTACCGAAGCTGTTGAACGCAGGCCACTGTCGCAACGTTCCAATTCTTGCATGATCAAGCCATAAGAAATTTGGTCGAGGCCAGCACCGCCATATTCTGTTGGGATGTATGGTCCGAAAGCACCAATTTCACCCAAACCAGAAAGTAAGTGCATGGGGAATTTGCATTCCTCAGCAGCTTTTTCGATGATAGGAGATACTTCTTTTTTTACCCATGCGCGAGCGGCGTCGCGAACAAGTTTTTGCTCTTCTGTGAGCAACTCATCCATGAGGTAATAATCATGGCCTTGGTAAGAATCTGTGCGCATTTTCTATTAAATGTTGTGCAGGTTAAAAGATGGGTCAAAGTCTGTGTTGACCTCGACGTTCTAATTCGGGTGCAAATGTACTGCAACTCGTCAATTCCCAAACAAATCCTGACGTTCCTTGTTCGCTTCATACCAGACATCTACGGCTAAATTGGAGCCATTACTAGCGGCAACTGCTAATGTGTCGCACCTTTCATTCATGGGATGGCCATTGTGCCCCTTCACCCAATGCATTTTGACGTGGTGTTGAGCGGCGATTTGGAGATAACGCTTCCATAAATCGGGGTTTTTGACATTTTTCCACCCCCTTTTGATCCAACCGTCAATCCATTTCTTATCGATCGCATCCACCACGTATTTGCTATCAGAGACAACAACAACACGGGCTTTAGCCACTTTGATCTTTTCCAAGCCCACAATGACACTGAGCAACTCCATACGATTATTGGTTGTGAGACGGAAGCCCTGGCTGAACTCTTTGTAGTGGTCACCACTCTGCATAATTAACCCATAACCACCAGGGCCAGGATTGCCCTTAGCAGCACCGTCTGTATAAATGGTAATAGCGACCGACACCGGGCGAAATTAACTCAAAAGATGGGTAATGTTGTTGGAAAAGAGTTTAACTGAAATGGCCAAGAGAATTACTCCAAAGACCTTTTCTATTACCGAGATGCCGCCCACTCCCAGGAAACGTTCCAATTGATGTGCTGAGCGAAGCGTCAGGTAAATCAAAGGCATGTTGAGAATGATGGCGATTAAAATATTGATTTCATGAAATTCGGCCCGAAGAGAAATCAAAGTAGAGAATGTTCCGGCCCCGGCTATGATTGGAAAAGCGAGCGGCACAATCGAAGCTACTTTTTCTGTTCCCTCTTTTTGCTTGAAAATCTTTATCCCAAGAACCATTTCCATTGCAATAAAGAACAGAAGTATTGAACCAGCAACGGCGAAAGAATTGACATCAACTCCAAAGAGATCAAGAAATTTGGTCCCGGCAAACAAAAAACCCATCATCAATAACATGGAAACCGTTGTGGTCGTGATGGGCTGGATGTTGCCTGATTCTCTTTTGATTTTGATGATCAAAGGCAAACTGCCTATGATGTCGATCACGGCAAATAGGATCATAAAACAAGATCCAACTTCGCTGAAATTCAAAAATTCCATGGGGCAAAGTTAAGATGTGTGGATTGAACTACGAAGCTTGTTTTTTTGAGGCCACATTCTGATCAAGGAGCTCTCTTATCGCTAGGTAGAGTTGTTCAGGTTGAATGGGCTTGGTGAGGTAGTTATTCATTCCAATACTCAAACAAATTTCCTTCTCTGAATTCAGTGCATTCGCAGTGAATGCGATGATCGGGGTATTGTCTTTAAAATCCTCTCGAATTATGCGGGTGGTTTCGAAGCCATCAAGGATTGGCATTTGCAAATCCATTAACACCAGGTCAAACGATGTCTTATTGAATGCTTGAAGCGCCTCATCACCGTTAGCGGCTGTCACCACTTCTGCATTCCATTTGCTTAAAATGGTTTGAGCCAGGAAGAGATTAATGTTGTTGTCGTCTACCAAAAGAATCTTGAAACCGGACAAGGATTTATTGGCGGTGATGGCTTTTTCTTCGAGTTGAGGTGCTTCTGCGATGGGTAGGCAAATCTCAAAACTAAATTCTGAACCTGCTCCAACAATACTGGTGACAGCAATATTTCCACCCATCAAATGGACAATGTCATTGGCAATATTTAACCCTAAACCAGTACCGCCGAATTTTCGTGTAGTGCTGGCATCGGCCTGCGAAAACTTCATGAAAATATTGTCGATACGATCTTCAGGAATGCCGATTCCTGTGTCTTTGATGGAGATGCGAATTTTTTGCTTGTCGTCGATATTTTCAATTAAATCCAAGATGATATCTACCGAACCTTCATTGGTAAACTTAATGGCATTACCAACTAAGTTGGTGATCACTTGGTTTAAACGTGTTGGATCGCCTAGATGATAACCGTGTAAATCAGAATCGGTGATCAGACGCAATTTGATACCCTTTTCCTGTGCCTTTACATTGAGTCCTTTTCGCAAGATATGAATGCTCTGGTGCAGTGAAAACACTGTGTTTTCTAAAACCAATGAACCACTTTCAATTTTTGCAACATCAAGAATGTCGTTGATCAAAATCAAAAGGCCATGACTCGAATTCTTAAGCGTATCTACATATTCTGATTGTTCGGCAT
>JBDKJN010000419.1:0-3903 GCA_039796595.1 Bacteroidota bacterium | reverse complement strand
AAACAATATTGATCTCGTTATTCCCAAAAATCCTTACTGGGCTGACAATGGTATATTGATAGCTGATCCCGATGGGTTTAAGATTGTTTTTGCCATCCGACATCTTGTTTTGGAATCCATTGATGATCTGACCAAGCAAGTCAAGGACAACGGATTGCTGAATTGGAATGATTTGATTGAATTTGTCAAAGCCTTGCCGTACGGAAGGAATGCCAATAGGGAAGACTTGTCACTTGTTTTGCTCGAGAAGAAAGGAACCTGCAGCTCGAAACATGCCTTTTTAAAGAAAGTAGCGGACCTCAATGGTTTCGAAAATGTCAAATTGATTTTGGCGATGTATCGCATGAATCATATCAACACCCCGAAGATTGGAGATACCATTGCAAAGCATGGACTTGACTTTATCCCCGAAGCCCATTGTTATCTTATGCTCAACAATCAACGGATAGACATCACCAATAGTCAATCGGATATTGAACGGCTGCGCAACGAAATCTTGGAAGAAATAGAAATTAATGCGGATCAGGTCAATGTATTTAAAGTTGACTATCACAAGTTGTACTTGGAGCAGTGGATTGCACAAAATGGAATTGACTCTAGCTTCGAAAAGGTCTGGGAGATTCGAGAGGCTTGTATAAGGCAACTCGAAGCTTGAAGAACCAAAAAAAGACCTGATCAAACGGTATTGCTTTCATAAACAGTGCTCTAACTATGGTGGTGGAAGGTCTTGAAATTCTGCCAAACATGAGTTAATTTTGACGAAAGTAAAGGTTGGGTTATCCACGCTGGCAATGGGCAACGGAGACACAAACCGAAGGATTAAATAATGAAAATTGCGCTTTATTCAAATGAATATCCGCCTAATATCTACGGTGGCGCTGGTGTTCATGTGGATTTTTTGAGTCAGGAACTGGCTAAACTCGCCCACTTGGAAGTGAGATGTTTTGGTAAGCAAAATGAAGCCCTTCAAAACCTCAATGTTAAAGGGGTAGAGCCTAGTCTCAATAACCTGAATGATTCGACCAATGAGCATATCAAGATGTTTCAGAACTTGAGTCGAAATGTGGAGATGTCGCAGCTCACCATGAACGCGGATGTAGTGCATTGCCATACTTGGTATACACACCTCGCGGGAATCTTTACACGCGAACTTCTTCAAATTCCTCTTGTGCTTACCACGCACAGTCTCGAAACGCATAGACCTTGGAAAGTCGAACAATTGGGTAATGGTTATTTTTTGTCTCGTTGGATTGAACATCACGCATACAACACCGCCGATGGGGTGATTGCTGTGAGCGAACAGATGAAGACAGATGTGGTGGAGGCTTACGGCATTGATCCCGAAAAGGTGCGCGTGATTCACAACGGTATCGACCCACATTTTTATCAGCCTACATTCGATAATGAATTGCTGCGATCATTAGGTGTTCAGCCAGATATGCCTTTTATTTTATTCGTGGGCAGAATCACACGTCAAAAGGGAATTTCCAATTTGATTGAGGCGGCGCGGTATATCAACAAAAATTGCCAAATCGTTCTCTGCGCTGGAGCTCCTGATACACCTGAAATTGCTACGGAAACCGAGACACTTATTGATAATCTAAAAGCCGTGCGCGAGCATGTGGTACTCATCTCTGAAATGCTGCCCCGCGAAAAAGTCAAGGTATTGTACAGTCACGCCAGTGTTTTTGTTTGTCCTTCGTTATATGAGCCTTTTGGTATCATCAATCTCGAGGCCATGAGCTGCGAAACGCCTGTGGTGGGCAGTGCTGTTGGTGGAATCCCAGAAATCATTGTGGAAGGTGAGACGGGCTATTTGGTTTCACTCGAAAGTGTTTCACGCACCAATTTTAATCCCAAGAATCCACTGGAATTTCAGCAGGCTTTAGCGAGCAAGGTGAATGCCTTGTTGGATAATTCTGAGTTGGCGAAGAAAATGGGCAAGGCAGGAAGACAACGCGTGCTGGAAAAGTTCAGTTGGGAGAGCATTGCGAAATCAACTTTGGATTTTTACAGTCACCTCATAGCCACCTACAAAAAAGAAACTCCTTAACGCAGATTCGCTCCATGCACAATTCAATGAAACAAAATACACTTGCAATTATACTTGGAGGCGGTCAAGGATCTCGTCTGTCTCCACTAACGGAAAGTCGTTCTAAGCCTGCCGTTCCAATCGCGGGCAAATACCGATTGGTGGATATTCCAATTTCCAATTGCATCAACTCATATATCCAACGGATGTTTGTTTTGACCCAATTCAATTCGGCTTCGCTCAATCAGCACATTAAGAACACTTATCACTTCAGTACATTTAGCACGGCGTTTGTCGACATTCTAGCTGCTGAACAAACTCCTGATAACCCGACATGGTTTCAGGGAACTGCCGACGCCGTTCGTCAGTGTATGAACCATTTTTTGAATCATCAATTTGAGTATGCGCTCATTCTTTCTGGTGATCAATTGTATCAAATGGACTTTAACGAAATGATCAATGCGCACAAGAATAGTGGCGCTGAAATTTCGATTGCAACATTGCCCGTTCATGCCAAAGAGGCATCAGAATTTGGTATTCTTAAAACCGATGAAGAAAAATTTATCACTTCTTTCATAGAAAAACCTGCGCCAGAATTGCTCCCACAATGGACTTCGGAGGTTAGCGCTGAGTGCGCTGCACAAGGCAAACATTACTTGGCGTCGATGGGTATCTATATTTTTAATCGCAAGTTGTTGATCGAATTGATGGCCAATAAAGACACCAAGGATTTTGGTAAAGAGATTATACCTCAATGCATCGGAAAACACAAAGTGCTGAGTTATGAATACGGTGGGTATTGGACAGATATTGGAAATATTCGGTCATTTTTCGATGCTAATTTGGGCTTAACCGATGATGTGCCAGAATTCAATTTATTCGACAATACAAGCCGTGTCTATACCCGTGCACGTGTATTGCCACCTTCGAAAATCACGGGCAATTCTACATTGAATAAATCAGTGATTGCCGAGGGTTGCGTCATCAATGGGTCTGAAATTGATCACTCTGTAATTGGAATCAGAAGCAAAATAGATACTGGATGTAAGATTTCCAATTCGTATCTCATGGGTAATGATATGTATCAAAACGTCAATGAAATCAATGAGAACAATGCCAAAGGAGTCATCAATCTTGGAATCGGAAAGAATTGTATATTATATAACACCATTGTCGATAAGAACTGTCGACTGGGAAATAACATTAAGCTCATTGGAGGGGCACATTTAGCCAATACCAATGAAGCGTTGTACACCATCAAAGATGGAATAATTGTGATCAAAAAGGGGGTTACATTGCCTGATGGGTTTTCGATTTCATAAAAGGTTCGTATAGCTTATACATTTTAAAAGGTTTGTATAGTCTTAGATAAACATTTTTAGATACATGCGTAATTTACTTGTTGTTTTGGCTCTAACGTTAGGGCTTTCGGCTTTTTCTCAAGCAGTAGAACTCCAATATGACTTCGAAAATTTGGGTGGTTTGAACCCATGGTACAACGATGATTGTGGATTGGAATTGGGTTTTGCCAATCCATTTCCAGAGGGCATCAATACGTCTGCATCGGTTATGCGCTATGCTGACAATGGCGGTTTATATGCCAACGTCGGTTTGGACGTGGGTAAAAGCCTGAATCTAAACACCAACAGCGTTTTCACCATGAAGATCTATGTTCCTTCAAACAGTTTGGTGGGTACTCAAAACCACCAAGTATCGTTGAAGTTACAAAATGGTTTGTTGGACCAACCTTGGACAACTCAATCCGAAATCATCAAGCCAATCGTTTTGGATCAGTGGCAAGAATTGACCTTTGATTTTTCTTCCGATCCATTTTTTAATTTTAGTGCTGGTTCTGGTCACCCCATGAATCG
>JBDKJN010000418.1:0-3474 GCA_039796595.1 Bacteroidota bacterium | reverse complement strand
TTGCACATTTGCTCAAACATGGTATTTGAATGCGGATGGCGATAACTATTATTCTTTATCTCAATTAGATTGTTCGAGCCCAGGTGCTGGTTGGACAACAACAGCACCTGTGGGAGGTGCTGGTGACTGCAACGATAATAATGCAGCAGTAAACCCAGGTGCCACAGAATCGCTTTGCAATGGCATAGACGATAATTGCAATGGCAATATTGATGAAGGACGTGTAAACGGCTGTATGAATCTGACGGCCTGCAATTACAATCCTGCGGCCAATTGCGACAATGGCAGTTGCACTTTTGCTCAAACTTGGTATTTGAATGCCGATGGTGACAACTATTATGCATCAACGCAGTCGAGTTGCACTAGTCCTGGAGCGGGTTGGACAACTACATCGCCTTTTGCTGGTGGTGATTGCAATGACAGCAACTCAGCGATCAATCCAGGAGCAAGTGAAATTTGCGGCAACAGCATTGACGATGATTGTGATGGCTCCATAGACGAAGGCTGTGGTGGTGGCACAGCAGCAAACGATGCAATCACCAATGCGACGAATATTACGTCTGTCATTAATACTTATCCTGTTTGCAATCTTATGAGTGGCGATTGCAGCACAGCAACCAATTCACCAGAAAGCTTTAGTTTCTCAGGAAATGATATTTGGTATCAATTCACGGCATTGACTGCAGGTATGCGCTTCACGTTGAACTCTTCTGGAATGGATGGCGCAATGCAATTGGTAAATTCGAGCTATGCCGGCGTGGTAGATGGAGTTGAGAATGTCGTAACAAATGGCCAAACTGAAATCATGAATGTCAACAATCTTGTTGTAGGAAACATTTACTACTTGTCAGTAGGTTCCTCTACCAGTGGAGGAGCTCCATTCACGATTTGTATTCAATACCTATTGCCTAGTCGTTGCAATACCAATACGTCTTTGCCTTTGGATTTATGTTCAGCATTTAAGGCAAAATCAGTATATGCTAATACGTACACCTATACCTTCACTCCTGTGGATCCTTCCATTGGTGGCGGATCAGTGACAAGTCCAAGTAGTATTCAATTGTCGAATGCAGCTTTGAATTTGTACCCTGGCATGACTTACACAGCAACAGTAACTGCCAATTACACCGGATTGGTCAATGGCGCCGGACAGTCCGAGCCAATATCATTGACCACTGTATTGCCATGTACTGTAACCATTGCGCACAATGCGCCATTAGCCGTTCGATCAACACAAATTTGCTCAGCTCCGGCGACCTTATTGCCTGCGACATACTTGCGTTGTGATCCTTTTGCCTGTGCTGCGACAAGTTATACTTTCCGTTTTACTCCAGCCAGTGATTGCTCTGGAACTGCGGCAGGACTTGCATTCGAGATGAATAGTCCGAATCGTGTTTTGCAATTGAATTTCAATGGCAGTGCTACAACTCCATCTGGAATGACCATTCAACCGCAATCATTCTACAATGTTGAAATTCGTGGAAACTTTGGTCCTGGCGGAGCAGTTCATGGAAACTATGGTCCGGTGCGTACGATTTTTGTCGGCGGAACCACTTGGCAAGAACAAATCGCGATGGATGAAACGCCAGAAATCGAAGAAACATTGGTGATGTACCCCAATCCAAGTTTCTCGGAAAATGTCACTCTTCAAACATCACTGTTTATCGAGGAAAACATTACGTTAAACATTTATGATCCTATGGGACGATTGGTTTATAGCGATAAAATGTGGGTTGAAAATAATTTACAATACGAAATTCAAACAGAAGCCCTATTGGCATCCGGAATTTATGTTGTAGAACTTAGTAGTCCACGCACGTCAATTCGAGAAAAGTTGATGATACAGCGTTGATCTAATCCACTGAAATAATGAAAGAGGCCGTCTCCAAAGGACGGCCTTTTACTTTTGGATTTAGTTGATTTGAATCGGAATCGAACTGAAAAAGCGAGATAGTATCCATGTTATTTCAAACTTCTCAAAAGCTACCTTTTACAAGAGGCGTTGTCCAGGAGATTGCAATTACAAGTCCTGGTAATAGGACTTTTTCATTATAAGTAATCGGATAAACGGTTTAAGTCCTTCACTAAGAGATTTCGGAACTATGCGCGAGATCCCTCACCTCGGTTGAACCGTGGTTCGGGAAGACAATCGATAAGTCATACGTATAGCTTGGCCAGTATGATTCCCCAGGCCAATGAAACCTTAAGGCCAAGCCTTGTGAACCGTGAAAACCTTGTCCTCCCGATCGTAGAGAGGGATCTCATGTAATAGAGCGGAATGCCTAAAGATGATTAGAGAAATCTACTATAGTTGGTTATGCTCAGTCTGTTAACTCTTTTGAAGAAGATGATGTATTTGAATTTCTGACAAATAGCTCCCATGGATCGCACATACATCCAATACCAATTGTTCTATTGGGAGCTAAACCGTTTTAACCGAATAAATAAATATTTTGACAACGAGAATATGAATCACATGGCCAATACTCAGGCAATTGGCACATGAACCAGAAAACATTTGTGACAACAACCCCCGTAACAATTGGTATCTGCTATTACAATTTAACCGAGCACATTCAGGACTTGAACGAAATATTACTCCTGCGCAATGACTCAAATATTAACCACAATAATTGAATCTTCCAGAAACCTTTTGACGCTATAAATAGAATCCAATTGCGCTTGCCATTTCAATTCCTCAGCGTCGAGATCACCAAACTTTGTAGCCACATTGTATTTGCGATCCATGCCTGCATACTTTAACTTGATATCATCCAGTAAGATTTGCCCGTCTCTCGAAAAATCAAGCACCCGATTTTTGTAGGTTTCAATCATTTCCAATTTAGCCAGATGATAAATTAACCATCTATAATTCTCATGCTTCAAATGCTTATCAGGTGCATCTGATTTGCAATAACTTCGGTATGGATTAAAATAGGCACAGATCTCCAGAGGAACTTTTCTACCATTTGAATCAAAATGGAATGAAATTCCAAAATCGCCAAAAACCTTTCTGGACTCACCCGGAAGGACAGAACCCCGGAAATCACCTTTCGCCAGCTGACGTTGACTATCATAACATTTGGTGAGCTGAGATGAGGACTGTCCTACCATCGCGACTAGAAGACCTGTCAGTACAATATTCCACATATCCAATACAAAATAAAAAATTCGACATTCAACTCTACTAAAATAATACTGATTATCCCAGCGGCCCGGGACGGAAATTAAAATATTCACAAATTACCTATTCAATGAATCCACGATAAAACTATCGGTACTTCGATACCCTTGCGGGAATACAAACGCAATAATCGACATCAAAATTGCACTCCACGCACATATCCGATCTATCACGGTACCCCCCAAAAAAAAAACCGCTCCCAAGTAGGAGCGGTCCACAAACCAGCACGGCAAGTCGAATTACCGAACTGTTCATCACTATCTGTGTATCGTTTTACATTATGCAGGACG
>JBDKJN010000417.1:0-3489 GCA_039796595.1 Bacteroidota bacterium | reverse complement strand
TATATTTTAGAAAAACCCTGCCTAAACCTAACTCAAACCGCGGGCCTTGCAAGTGGTAGTTTATTTCCAATCGGTACAACCATGATATCATACATGGCTACCGATGGAGCAGGGAATTCATCAACATGTAGCTTCAATGTTACAGTTATCGACAATACAGTTCCTGTAATGTCATGTCCTTCAAATATTGTTGTCAATGCACCAGCTGGTTCGTGCAGTGCGGTTGTCAATTACTCAACTGTTACCGCTACTGACAACTGCGGCAATTGTACATCTCCAGGAGCTATTTTGGGTTTTGTTTTACTCGGGACATATGGTGGCTCGGCATTCTACATGTCGGCAACGCCTGCCGCTACGGGTGCTGCGGCTGCTACCAATTGTACTGCCCAGGGCGGATATTTAGCTACTGTTTCTTCAGCTGCCGAAAATTCCTTTATTCGTAGCGCTGCATCTTCCGCAGGTTATGGCAATTACCTTATCGGTTACAATGATGTAATTGTTGAAGGCAGTTTTGTTTGGCATAATGGTCAAGCGAATGCATATACCAATTGGGGAGGAGGTGAGCCAAACAATAGCGGTAATGAAGATTATACGCAAGTTTTGATCAATGGATTATGGAATGATATCAGTGGCAACTCTGCTTATTATGTATTGGAACGTTCATGTATTCCTGTTGTACGAACTGCAGGTTTGGCCTCTGGAAGTGCATTCCCAGCGGGTATAACAACGGTTACACATACAGCCACAGATGCAAGCGGAAATGTTGGTACGTGTACTTTCACTGTTCGCGTCAACGAAACGGTGCCACCAACTATTATTTGCCCGGCAACACAATCGTTAGCTATGGACAATGCATGTTCAAGTGCATTGCCTGATTACCGTTCAATGGCTACTGTAAATGATAATTGTACGCCTTCCAACGCACTGACCATCGCTCAATCGCCGGCACCAGGAACTACGGTCTCAGGTTTAGGCAATATGCCTGTTTCGCTTACAGTAACAGATGCAGCGGGCAATTTCGCAACTTGCATTTTCCAGGTAAATCGAACAGATAACTCTGCACCCACTTTGGTTTGTCCTGCCCCTCAAACGATCAATCTCAATGCCTCATGTCAGGCAACTGTACCGAATTTGATGAGTTTAGTAGGCGTATCGGATAATTGTGCGGCAGCCAACCAGATTATCCTGGTTCAAACGCCAGCAGCTGGAACTACAATTAGCGGTACAGGCAATCATACGATTCAAATGCAGGCTACAGACGCCTCAGGTAATACTGCGACTTGTTCGATTGTATTGCAAGCGTTGGATGTGACTGCACCTGCTGTCACATGCCCTTCGACTCAAAATTTAATCATGACCAACAATTCGGTTGCGCTTCCTGACTATACCTCAATGGCAACAGCAACCGACAATTGTTCCGGATCAATTGTATATTCTCAATCTCCAACTGCAGGTACTATCATTACATCAAGTGGCCCTTTAAGTGTAACCATCACAGCAACGGACACTGCCGGAAATAGCAATTCCTGCACCTTCTCAGTGCAAGTTCTGGCTCTTACAACAGAGGTAAATTTTGCAAACGCCTCTGGTGATTGGCAAGAAAATAGCGGCAATATTAGCCTTGTACTCACAATCACGAATCCTTCTGCATCGCAAGCCACAACTTGTCAGGTGGTCGCTACAGGTAATTTAAGTGTTATCAATAACCAGTCGACGTTTAATGTAAACTTCCCAGCGAACACATCGAGCAATTTCACATTGACAATCCCTGTAACTAATAATTCTGAATGTTCATTGGATGAAATACTCAATTTTAATATTCAGAATGTAACAGGAGGTTATGCAGCAATGGCGGGTGCTAATCAAACCTATGTGGCTGCTGTAATTGATGACGAACATCTTCGTCCTGTATATGTGGATGAAAATTTTGAGAGCTCATGGAATAGCACTTGGACTCCTTCGTTGAATAATGCATGGATTGGTTCAAATGCTCAACCCATTTCTGGTTTGATCTCACTTAAGCACAACATTTCGGGTACTGCTGGCTCTTCCTGGATTACCAATGAATTGGATAATAGATTGCTAATAGGTACTGAAACTACTTGGGACGTTCAATTGGACAATATGGGCAATGAGCCTGCCCCAAACAATTACTTTATGTATTTCATCGCTGCCAGTCAATCGGATCTATCCAATGGAGTGAATGGATATGCCGTAGGGGTGAGGCCTTCAACAGTAGCTGCTCCAGATTATATCACACTGTTTCGGGTACAAACAGGTAACAGTTACACACCACTTGTTACTTCGTCGATTGATGTTGGCACTACTCATCATCAAATAGGAATGCGAGTTGTGCGTGATGAGAATGGTCAATTTACCTTGTTTGTTGATGCCAATGGTGGATTTGACAATATGACGAATTGTGGATCAGCAACTGATCTGACATTTCATGAAATGCACCAATGTGGAATCTTATTTAATTTCACATCTGCTTCAGCAGGAATGCTTCAAGTGGACGAGGTAAGTGTTCGTCAGAAAGCGTGCTCCAAAACTTACTACTCGCAATCATCAGGCAATGCCAACAATGCTATTTGGGCACAACAACCAATAGGAACTGCTGACTTGGCTATCAATTCACCATTCAATAATTTTGTTGTGCAAGCGGGTCACAATGTTCAATTACTCAATCATTTCGCGGCTAAAGATCTGACGATTCAGAACAGTGGATCCTTGACATCTTCGGACAAAAAATTGTACATCTTCAATCAAATGAATGTGCAAGGTTCTTATCTGCCAGGTGATGGATTCCTGGTGTTTAAAGGGAACAACAACCAAACTGTTTTGGCTGCGGCGGATTTGAATCTCAATCATGTTGAGGTGGACAACGATGGATTCACAGTGACGTTGCCCTCTAATGTTAAAACCAATATTAACCCCAACAAAGTATTGAGTATTGCAGAAGGAACATTGCAGACGAGTGATAATCTAGTATTAAAATCGAATAGTACAGGAACAGGCTCAGTGGGTGAGATAAACAATGCCGGATGGCTTGCTGGTCGCGTAACCATGGAGCGTTATATTCCTTTATTGAACAATTACCCTTACGGAAGCTGGGTAGCCATGGGCAGTTCAATGAGTGGAATGACCATTCACGATTGGAACGATGATATTATTACTTCAGGATATTTGGGTTCGGATTATCCACCACCATATCCCTTTACCAATATCCAGTATTACAACGAGTCTTTATCAGGCGGAGCTGGTGTTGGATTCACAGGTATTTCCTCGAACAATGATTCATTGAAATACCGCCAGGGATACTTTGTCTTTATGCAAACCCCTACACAGTTTGTAGATATGGTTGGGTATATTCAGCAGCATAGTTTTAATCAACCTTTGTCATATACCAATACGGGTAATTCAGATGACGGATGGAATTTGATGGTGAACCAGTATCCAAGTGAAATTGATTTCCGCGAATTGGTTTTG
>JBDKJN010000416.1:0-3408 GCA_039796595.1 Bacteroidota bacterium | reverse complement strand
GCATCAACACACTTTGATGGGACACACACATTCCCATGTCAAAACTTTTCCAAGATAAATTGCGCGGAGGTTGTAATCGACGCAAGCCGAGAGCCTTTTCGTTTTCATCTATGATTTGTGTCTCACCGTATATGCAATCCCAATTACCACCAAGACTAATCATTTGTTCTAATGTATCGTTGGTGTGCAATACATCGCCAGCATTAAGGAACAATACAAATTCACCATTGGCGAATTCAAGCCCTTTGTTCATGGCGTCGTACAGCCCGTTGTCGGGTTCGGATACCACAATACGTTGAGGTCGCATGCACGCCTCTGCTTTGGACACTGTGGCATCCGTAGATCCACCATCGATCAAAATATGTTCTATTGCAGAATACGTCTGATCCGTGACGCTTCGAATGGTCGTTTCGATGAGCGCTTCGGCCTGATAAGTCACTGTTATTATGGTGATGAGTGGCTGATGCATTGGGCCAAAGTTACAACGCAAAGGGTGCGGAGAAGGGTATTGACCGCGAAGAAAATTAGCTATTCGTCCCGGAGATCACCTTTGCCAGATCCGTCGAGCCTGCATTTTACTTTTGATCCAACGTTGCTATAATCTTAGAGTGTTTCTCGGGCACCGCCGTTCATTAACTGTGGGATATGAATTAAAAATGAGACGAGATGTGCGATTATGTTTTGGACGACGTAAGTTTGACTATGGAGCAGTCGCAGAGCGAACGATCATATAAGGCATTTGGTGCGTGGGCATTGGGCGGTGTTAACACTGCGTTGTCATTGCTTAAGGTATTGATCAAAAGCAAGCGCCCACCTGCCATTCCTGCAATTGAAAGCACCACATGTTTTGTTCTGGGCAATGGACCATCCATGAAAGAGTCGTTGCGGAAGCATAGTGATCGCTTCCTTACTGGAGACGTAATGTGCGTGAATTCGTTTGCTTTGAGCGCAGAATTCGTCGCATTAAAACCCAAACATTATGTGATCATTGACCCGGGATTATGGTTTGACGGAAATGTATTGGCACATCAAACTTTCGAGGCAATGGCGAACAATTGTGATTGGGCCATGAATTTGTTCGTGCCACATACAGCAAGAGGTTCAAAGCCGCTTCAACTACTAATGGAACGGAACGCAAAAGTGAATGTTTGCTTCATTAATTATGTCGTGTTTAAAGGTTGGGCAAGTTTTGCGCATACCATGTACGATAAGAGAAGAGCAATGCCGCAAAGCCAGAATGTAATGGTTGCCGCACTTTTTTGGGCCGTGAATGTGGGGTATAAAAAAATAGAATTGTTTGGTGTCGATCACAATTGGCACACTCAACTGGAAGTGGACGAAAACAACGTGGTGTGCACGCGCCATGAGCATTTTTATAGCAAAGAAGGGCAGGTGAAATTGGTGCCTTTTTATAAATTGGCCAGCACTAAAGAAACTTTCCGAATGGATGAAATATTTCATGCTTGGGCCAAAGTCTTTGCAGGCTATCGGGCGATTCGTCAATATGCTGATGGTAAAAATTGCCAAATCATCAACGCATCGGAAATTAGTTTTGTAGATGCTTTCGAACGCAAAAAAATCTAGCCATGGAATTGTTGATTAAGAATCCATTGACATTGTGGTTGAGGTGGCTTATAAAAGCCTTGCTGCTTCATGTGCGCTATCAGAATCTGGTAGTCGAATACATGGCCGATGTACAACGCAGCACTTTTGGTCGATACAATACTTTGCGTAAATATTGCCGTATAAGAAACGCGCAGTTCGGGGATTTTAGTTATGTCGGTAGAGAGAGTCAAGTGTACGAAGCTGTAGTTGGCAAATTCACTTGTATAGGCCCCAATGTTACAATTGGCCCGGGCGAACATCCAACGGATCGGATTTCCATACACCCCATGTTCTATAGCACAATTGGCCAGAGCAACCCGGTCATTGTTGAGAGCAGTAGTTTTGAAGAAATGCCTACAACAACGATTGGAAATGATGTTTGGATTGCTCAAGGCGCCATTTTGCGTAGTGGAGTTAAAGTTGGCAATGGCGCCATCGTAGCAGCGGGAGCCGTAGTGGTGAATGATGTGCCTGATTATGCTATCGTTGGAGGTGTACCAGCGAAAGTGATACGCTATCGTTTCAATGAAGAGCAGCGCCGAAATTTGGAAAAGGTACAATGGTGGAATTGGAGCCCCGAGCAATTACGCTCTGCAGTGGCTGAAATGAATCAACCGGAGTTGTTTTTTCAACGCTTTTGTACTTCGAAGTGAACCGAATGAGTATTCGGTATTTGTTTGCCGCGACGTTCATCTGTAGATCTTACATTGGATCGACATCCACGATCAGCCTAACACCCTTAAAGTCTTTCTTGAGCATGAGGTCTTGCAACGCTTCAATTGCTTTTTGTTTGAGTGCCATGCCTTCACTGGTGCGATCCAATTTGATGTGCAACTGCTGCAAAAAATAGGTGTTGATCCTTGCGATATAGGGTTTCTCAGGACCTAGCAAGCGATCTTTGAGCATGGGATGAAGAAGTTCGTGTGCAGCTTGGGCAGCTATGCTCACTTGCTGTTCATCCTTATGTTTTAAGATGATTTTGATGAAGCGAACAAATGGCGGATAACCATAATTTTTACGTTCTTCAATTTCTCGCTGATAGAGGCTCAAATAATCGTTGTTCTGCACGAGTTGCAACAGCCAATGTTGTGGTGCAAAGGTTTGGATAATAACGTGGCCTTGTTCTTTTTTTCTACCAGCGCGACCTGCAACTTGCATCATGAGCTGAAAGGCGCGTTCCATGGATCGAAAATCGGGATAACCCAAAAGTTTGTCGGCACTAAGAATGCCTACTAAACCTACGCGATCAAAATCGAGTCCTTTGGTGATCATTTGTGTCCCAATCAATATGTTGGTGACTCCTGCCTCGAAGTCCGCAATGATTTTTTGATAGGCGTTTTTGTTTCTTGTGGTCTCTAAGTCCATACGACCTACACGGGCTTGCGGAAAGACTTGTTTTACGTCATCTTCGATTTTTTCTGTACCAAAACCCAACATTCGGATGTCGTGACTGCCGCAAACAGTGCACTGTGTAACCGGTGGTGCACTATATCCACAATAGTGGCACTTCAACATGTTGATGTGTTTGTGGTAGGTTAAACTCACGTCGCAGCGGGTGCATTGTGGGATCCAGTTGCACTGATGGCATTCCCAAACTGGAGTGTAGCCTCTGCGGTTTTGGAAGAGGATGACTTGTTTCCCATCGGCCAAATTATGATCGATCCGTTCAATGAGGTATTTGGAGAAATGATGCTGAAGTGATTTAGATTTTGATTCGGGGCGTAGGTCAACAATCTCAACGGCTGGCAGCTGCACACCTCCGAATCGCTGATTCACTGTGACTAAAGCGTATTTTCCGGCTTG
>JBDKJN010000415.1:0-3180 GCA_039796595.1 Bacteroidota bacterium | reverse complement strand
GCCCCGGAGATGAACCCTGACTTCAGATGGTTTGTGGAAGAAGCCGCAAAGATCGGTATTCAAGATTTTATTGTAAGATGTAATCTGACTATCATCGTTGCGAATAAGAAGTACAACGATCTGCCAGAGTTTTTTGCTAAACATCGGGTGCATGTGGTTTCCTCATTGCCTTATTACGAGGTTGGTAAAACGGACCGCCAGCGCGGAGAAGGTGTTTTTCAGAAGAGCATTGACGCATTAAAAATGTTGAATGCACAGGGGTATGGTATGCCTGATTCGTCTCTGCGTTTGGATTTAGTGTATAATCCTTCAGGTGCTTTTTTACCCAACAATCAGAAAGGTCTCGAAGCTGACTTTAAAGCTGCCTTGCTCAGAGATTTTGGGATCCATTTTCATCAATTGTTTGCAATAACCAATATGCCCATTAGTCGTTATCTGGAATATTTGATTGCAAGTGACAATTATGAAGAATACATGGATACGTTGGTGAGCGCCTTCAATCCTCAGGCTGTATCACAGGTTATGTGCAGAAACACGGTAAGCATTGGTTGGGACGGTCAAATTTATGATTGCGATTTTAATCAAATGCTTCAATTGCCATGTGCGATGAAAGCCAAACATGTTTCTGAATTGATGCCCGAGCAATGGAACGAACGTTCGATTGTAGTTGCATCGCATTGTTATGGCTGTACAGCGGGTTCTGGTAGCAGTTGTCAAGGTACTACCACCAGTGCGTAAGTTTTTTTATATCCTCGGCTGTGTGCTTCTTTTTGAAGCTTGCACAGCGTATAGTACATACGATGAAATGGCCTCAGCCATGTGCCAAGGCCGCGCAACAGATATTCAGTGGAATGCATGGGATGAGGATGCAATTCTCGTCGATGTTCGCAGTGAAGATGAGTTTAACGTCTCTCATCTTGCTGGTGCACTTCATTGTCCTTGGCGGGGTGGAGAACTAGTAGGTCATGAGCATTTGCCGACAGATCGAACTATTGTGTTGTATTGCAGTGTTGGAAAAAGAAGCGAACGAGCCGCAGAGTTTTTACTAGACGTTGGTTATACAAAAGTCTATAATTTGTATGGTGGACTCTTTCAATCGTTCAACGCAAGCCAGGCAATTGATCAGAATCAACAGGTAATGCAGCGTATACATGGTTATAGTGCTAGATGGGGCAAGTGGATCACAAGAGGGGAGGTAGTGTATGAATAAACGAATTGTGGTAATGGCTAAGCGCCCTGAATTGGGGTTGGTTAAAACGCGATTGGCCGCAACAATGGGAAATGATAAGGCACTCTCCATTTACCGTGTATTGCTGCAACATACGCTTCAATGCACCGAGCCTTTTGAAGGGGTGGTTTATTGGACAGGGAAAGGAGATACTCCAAACACGCTATTGGATTCATCTGAACAATCGAACGGTGATCTGGGACATCGCATGTCATCTGCTATTGAAATGGAACAGAATGATCGTTCGGGCGTTGTGGTAATTGGTACTGATTGTCCTGGCTTAAGTCGTGATATACTGAATCTAGCAATGGCGGTTTTAGAAAGGAACGACGTTGTATTAGGACCTACATTTGATGGGGGCTATTATCTCATAGGTATGAAGAAGCTTCACATGGAGTTATTCGAGCAAATGCCTTGGAGCACCGCATCTGTTTTTCAACTCTCGTTGGACCGATGTCGCAAGATGGGTTTATCGGTAGCCACACTTCCAATGCTTTCAGATATCGATACTGAGGAGGACTATATACATCAACAAAAGCACTACGATTGGTTGAGAGCCATTTGATCTGAAATAAAGTTTTGGATACTAAAATTAGCTTTCAATGATTTTCGTCTATTTTCATCGATCAAACTTCGAAGTTGCTTATACTTGTTGTTCTATTTTAATTTGATATACTAAACAATGACGTACGAACAATTACAAGACACCGTAGAATGGTTGAGAAATCATCAAATGGGTGAACCAGAAATAGGCATAGTTTTAGGAACGGGGCTGGGTGATTTGGTAAAACACATTGAAATTGAAAAAGAATTCAGTTACAACGTAATTCCAAACTTTCCGATTGCCACTGTTGAGTTTCACTTCGGCAAATTGATTTATGGCAATTTAGGTGGTAAAAAAGTCCTGGCTTGTCAGGGTCGATTCCATTATTATGAAGGACATAGCATTGATGAAGTTGTCATGCCTGTTCGCGTGATGAAAATGCTAGGGGTCAAGCATGTTCTTTTGTCAAATGCGGCTGGGGCGGTCAATCTCGACTTTAAAAAAGGAGAATTGATGTTGGTGGATGATCACATCAATTTACAACCTGCAAATCCATTGCGTGGCCTCAATCTTGACGAATTGGGAGATCGTTTTCCTGATATGAGTCAACCATACAGCTCAGATCTGAATGGTCGTATTAAGCGTTTGGCTAAAGAAAGAGGTATCAAACTGAACGAAGGAGTTTATGTGAGCGTTCAAGGTCCTAACCTCGAAACCCGCGCTGAATACCGTATGTTGCGTATCCTTGGAGCTGATGCAGTTGGCATGAGCACTGTACCTGAAGTCATAGCTTGCAATCACATGAAATTACCGTGCTGTTGCATTTCGGTCTTAACCGATGAATGCGATCCAAATAATTTGAAGCCAGTAGTTATCGAAGATATTATCGCTACAGCGAAAAAAGCTGAGCAGGTGTTGTCGGAGTTATACATCGCACTCATCAAAGAATTGTAATTCAAGATTTGATTCCCCGCCGTCAAAGCGGGGATTTTTTTTGAATCACATTTACTTTTTATCGGATAAACGGCTTAGCTCCCATTTGTACAATTGGTATCTGATGTATGAATATTCAACGAGAGCTATTGGTTATAAATGCGATAATGTCTTCTTCTTCAAAAAAGGTGACAGAGTCAGCAGAGCCTACTTTAGTCTGTTTCGTTATTCATCCCTTGGGCATTCAGATAAGTTGTTTGAGATCCCTCTCTACGATCGGGATGACGAAATTTTAATAGATTATAAGGCTTGGCCTAGATGATTCTCTACGCTAGGAATTCATCCTGGCCAAGCTATTCTTAAGACTTGTCGATTGTCTTCCCGAACCTCGGTTGAACCGAGGTGAGGGATCTATCGCTTTATTCCGAAATCACACAGTGAATGGACGTAACCCATTTAACCGGACTTTTTATTC
>JBDKJN010000414.1:0-3945 GCA_039796595.1 Bacteroidota bacterium | reverse complement strand
TCGGGGTGATTTGTTTTGGAATCGACGCACTCTTTTGGATGCGACAGGACAAAGTGAAATGATTGCCCTGGCCTATAAACAATATGAAACGTGCTTGCGGTATGATGGAAACAACACAGACTGTATGCTCAAGAAAGCGGGTATCGATATTGCCAAACGCCAATATGATGAAGCGCGTAACTTGATCAACGGAGCGCTAAAAATCAACGAATATCTCCCTTTTGCATATTATCTGCGCGGCAGGATGTATAAAGAAACAGGGGATACGACTTTAGCCTATTCTTCTTACAAAACAGCCATTGACGTGGATCCGACTTACTATGATGCTTATATTGAAATTGGATTGATTTACAGCAAAGAGAAAAACGATTTGGCTCAAGAATATTTTAGTTCGGCCATCGACATCAAGCCGAATAGCGTTGAGGCCTATTACGCCAAAGCCATGTTTTTGCAAGAAACAGGGTTCCGTGATGCCAACCGTTACAATTTGGCTTTTGCATGCTACGATTCAATTCTCAAAATTGAGCCTAAGTTCTTCGCGGCACATTTCAATAAAGGTTTTGTGCATTTAGAATATCTGCAAAACTACCAGCAGGGAATCGATGAGTTTAATCAGGCGATTGCAGCATTCCCAGGTTACTACCAAGCATATTATAACCGTGGTTTATGCTACGAAAGCCTTGGCTTAAAACAAAGTGCTGAAGCAGATTATCGTGCGGCACTCCAAATTGTTCCGACGTATACCGAAGCTGCATTGGCTTTGGGGCGAATCCTGAAATAGTTCGACAATCAATAGGGCCAGATGTGCATGTCATACACCACTTCCTGTGGACCTGATTTGCTGTTGTCTTTTACAATTGGGAAATTGAGATAGCTACGTTTGATTAGATAAACGCCAGGGTAGGCAGGATCTTCAATAGTCAGATACAACTCGATGTTCACCTCTTCGCTTTCCACCCTTTGATCAACCTTGAATCGGAAGGCATTTTCCTTTACAACTTCCTGGTTCAAACTGAATCCAGGGAATGGTACGATGTGAACTTCATTATTTCCTTCAGCGGCGATAGCACAACTCAAAATATTCAAATGCACAACCACTTCACTAGGTGTACGCCCCACATAAATGGTATCCATCATAACCAATTCACCATCTGTGTTGGCCGCCTTTTCGATGATCAATTCACGTGAGAGACCCAGTTGAAAGGTTTGCACACGGCGATTTTTGCCTAATGAAAGGGTACGGATAGCGTGGTTTTCGGCATCCGCAATGAGCAGTTGTCCTTTGTATTCAAGTATTTCAGAAGGCCAATGGAATCGGGCTTGTTCGGGTGTACCATTGATAAATCCTGCTTGTTTGGCCTGACCTGCTATGGATTTCCAATTCTTTTCATTGAGCTGATAAATCTCATTTTGAAGGGTGCTCGCATATAAAATTCCATCTACCTCACATATTGAAGTGATAAAAGAATTATTAATCTGTGGCAAAGGAAGCAATTCACCTTTTTTGTTGATGGCGCTACAGTTGCCCCAGCTGGTTACAAAATAGAGAGCCTTAGAGCCTCCGAATATTTGTACAATACTTTCATGCAAACTGCCATTGGTGCCGAGTTTAGCCTGATAAACAACGGTACTCACTCCTGTGCGTTCATTGACTTCAAAAATCTGTTGTGTTGTGCCTGATGCTACGTACAAATGATCATTCCAGAAGGTCACATCCATAGGTAGTCCAATGGATCCTTTTGTGCCGTTGATTTCGTTGACGGGCTCACGTGTCGTGCGTTGATTACCCACTAAAGTGGAGACGGTGCCTTCGGTTACATCAATCGCGCGAACGCTATGATTGTACGTGTCTGCAACGTACAATGTGCCATTGCCATAACAAATACCTTGTGGATTGTTGAAGGCAGAATTTTGTAACAAACCATCCAGATAAGCGCGGCTACCATTTCCATAAGTGCTTGCTACCTTCCCGTAGTAATCAAAATTAATGATGCGGTTGTGTGCCTGGTCAATGACATATACATGATCATTTTTATCGACAGCAATTCGATGTGGGTTTTCTATCACAGGATCAGCAAACGAGGCACCACTTATTTCGGTGATCACTTGATTGTTGGGCAACTGTGCCAGCGTATTGGTATCGGCACAGTAATCATCAAGTTTTTTAAGCATTTCCACATAACCATCGTGACCAGTACCGACGTGATCAGCCTGTGCACTTCGATTGTACACAGCAAAAGTGGGTACATAGGGAATATGGAAGCCAAACAAATCCCAATTTGGAAGCATCGCGATGGGATGAAGTGCGTTAGTTTTTTGAGCGTATTGTACAAGGTTTTTACGCGAAATAGCAAAATTTGTTGATGGTCTCAGAACTTCAATCAATTGAATTTGTGGGTACTTCTTATACTTCTTGGTGATTTCAGAGATGTATGAGCCGGCTTCAATAGAATTGATATCACTGAATACGATAACGAGAATTTTATTGGAAAAACTTTCCAATTGCAATTGCTGATCGGAGTTGACCCAAATTGTACCCATTGGAAAAGCGGAACTCGGACTATTTGAGACCTGAGTAGAATTGCCTGATTGTGCGTACAAGAAAGGAGTTGAAGTTATGATAATAACTACAGTAAAAAGACGAAGAAAGCGAGTCAAATTCATGTGTTAAATATAAAGAGCGTTTGGCCCATGACAAAATCCATTCCGAAATGGAATAGAATAAAAAAGTCCCGCACTGGGCGGGACTTCAAAAGTAGTTTTAATGTTTTATTTTACTTTTTCTACAACAGCTTTGAAAGCATCTGGATGGTTCATGGCCAAATCAGCAAGAACCTTACGATTCAATTCAACGCCATTTTTGTGAACTTTACCCATGAACTCAGAGTAAGATAGTCCATAAGGACGTACACCTGCGTTGATACGGGCAATCCACAAGCTGCGGAAATTGCGTTTCTTTTGTTTACGACCTACGTAAGCATAGGTAAGTGCTTTTTCAACACTGTTTTTAGCTACGGTCCATACGTTCTTTCTTGAACCAAAATAGCCTTTGGCTAATTTGAGGACCTTTTTGCGCCTTTCTCTCGAGGCTACGGCATTTTTAGATCTTGGCATTTTTTTGAGTTTTTTGATGCTGGCGCCATCGTGAGATGGACTTAAAAACCAGGTTTCGGGTTAAACTTTACCTGCTTCCTATCAATTATGCAACTGATGGGATAAGCAATTGACGACGAATTGACTTCGCATCTGAAGGGTGAACGATCGCATCGTTGCCCAAAGCACGCTTACGAGCGGTTTCTTTCTTGGTCAAAATGTGACGCTTGAAAGCCTTCTTACGCTTAATCTTTCCGCTGCCGGTTACAACGAAACGTTTCTTTGCACCGGACTTGGTTTTTGATTTTGGCATTGTCTGAATTATTTATTTAAAACTACTTTTTCTTTGGTGTTATGATCACAAACATACGTTTGCCATCCATTTTCGGCATTTGCTCAGGCAAACCCAGTTCCATCAACTCAGAGATAAACTTGGTCAACAAGATTTCACCTCTGTCCTTGTAAACAATCGCACGGCCTTTGAACTGCACATAAGCGCGAACCTTGGAGCCTTCTTTCAAAAACGCCTTGGCGTGCTTGAGTTTGAACTCAAAGTCGTGGTCATCTGTGTTAGGACCAAAACGAATCTCTTTCACAACCACATTGCTTTGCTTAGCCTTCAATTCTTTCTGTTTCTTTTTCTGTTCGTAAAGAAACTTACGGTAATCGAAGATGCGGCATACAGGCGGAACAGCATTTCCCGAAATTTCGATCAGGTCAAGTTCCATTTCTTCTGCCATCTTAATCGCTACTGCCGTCGGATATACGCCCTGTTCCACATTGTCGCCGACCAAACGCACTTCTTTCGCGCTGATCTTGTTGTTCAAATTGTGCTCGGGCTCCAACGATCTG
>JBDKJN010000413.1:0-4749 GCA_039796595.1 Bacteroidota bacterium | reverse complement strand
ACAGGGAACACCAACCACCATGCTTTTGGCAGTAAAATCCATTGCCGAATTTCATTCTTTTCCAGTGGCCACTCATGCAGATTGAGGTACCAGCCAACGTGTTGTCTGGGATGATGCCACTTCGGAAGTCTGGCTCGATCGAGACTTCTTTGTGGCACAAAAGCATATCCTTTTAGCAAACACATGGGCTGAATCCTGGATATCCCTCTTTCCTCCAACCATGCTCTTCCAACAGGCAGTTCAAACAAATGCAATTGCTGCTGTAATTTATCCCATTTCAATTGCAGGGTATCTTGGGTATTCCGCCCTTTCCAGGTTGACCAATCCCCTCGATTTTCCGCGCTCAGATAATATTTACACCCCAGTTCAATGTGAAAAAACTCCTTGGTTAGATTACTTTGAACCACCAAGTCACATTCACCAATAGTCCTTCCTTCGCTAACCATAACGACGTTTCGGGCAACAACTACAAAATCCGGATGTCGCTCAAAAAATGCACATACAAGACTTTCGAAATAGCGCCCGATGGGCAAAGAGGGATCATCGCTATGACCGACAATGCTCAAATCACCGGGTACAATATCAGCCCCTTCCCAAAGTTCCCCAAACCATTGCATAGAAGGCCAAAGCCCAGTTGTTGGATGATAATGAACATCTAAGAGTGGAGGCGAGCAGATGGCCCACCGCATTGCCGAATAATGATCCCATATTTCCTTCATCCGTACAAATCCATTATTTGAAAACTGCATTTTCGCATTTTTAAGCGCAAGGGAACATTCAAAAAGGGCATTCATTGCCACTTACGTTCATTATTACCACCAACAAAAGTAAGGTTTTCCACATGGAAGAGCGATTTTTGGAAAAGCAGATCAATCACAATTAAATTGCACCCTAAATCGTTCACGGTTAGTTTTTAGTAGAATCATTGAGAACAATTGCAGTTATACCACATCCTGAGGTGCGCATCACAGTCCATCAATACAATGACAAATACCTCATTGAATTGGAAGGAGGTGCCTACAAACAAACCTTCAAAATCGGTACCGAAGCCGTTGGAAACCCCGATGTACTAAAAACAATTTGCAACGAAGAATTTATACAAAATTGTATCGCACGTTTCAGAACGATGCATGCAGATTTTCACACCGCATTTAAAACCATAAACAAGTAATTTTACCATATGTTATCGAAAATATCACTGGCCATTAGCGTGATTTTGGCCATCGCAGTAGGTTATCTCATCTTCAAATCTTCGAACACTACTTCTGCACCAACAGTTCAAATGCCTGTGAGCGTTGATGCAAACGGCAATAGCACTATCAAACCAGTTGTTATCGCGTATTTTAACGGTGACACTTTGATGGCTAAATACGAATTCTTCCTTGCTAAAAAACAAATGTTGGAAGGCAATATTAAAACTTCAGAAAAAGAAATTGAGGCTGAAGCACGTAAAAAAGAATCCGAAATTCAAGAATTGGTAACCTATGCAAGAACTTCTGAATTAACCGCTGAAAACAAGGCCCAAATTGAAGAAGAAATCTATCGTCTGCAAATGGAAATGCAACAATTGGAAGAGTCCACCTCCGACAAACTTATGCAAAAGCAGAATTCCGCGAATATGGAAATGCTTAAAAACATAGAAGAATATGCTAAGGAATACGCGGCTCAGAACGGCATAGACTATGTGGTCAATTATCAGCGTGGTGCTCAAATCTTGTATTATACGAATGTGCAATATGATATTACGCAGGCATTATTGGATGGACTCAATGAACGTTATAGAGCCACAAAAAAATAACCTGATTTAAAACGACCAGCGCTACTCGCCCAATCAAGCACATACATCCATTACTCAACTACTCGTTTAGAATGGCAACCATTCACACGGTAGTAGTCTATTTGATATGACCATAGCAAAACAAAAATTAGATCAAAACATCGCAGAGTATATTCTATTCGTGTGGCAAATGGAGGACCTGGTTCGGGCTATGTACTTCGAGACAGAAGCTGTGGAGGCCTTTATAAAAAGCTACACCCCGTCCACAAATGCTTTTGAAGAAGAGAAAAAATGGTTTATTGAGCTCATACGAAAAATGCGTTCTGAACGAGTTGAAGTTCGAGGCCATATTAGTGAGATACATGAACTATTGTTTGAACTGAATTACCTTCACAACACGCTATTAAACCTACTCAAGGAGAAAACCTATATCCAAGCCTATCGCAAGGCCCAGCCCCACATTTCGGATTACCTCACACATAGTGACGGCAAAGCGACCAACGATGTTGAAACATGCCTTACTGCCTTGTATGGCCTTCTTTTGTTGAGATTAAAGAAAGAAACGATCTCCGATGAAACGACCGAAGCCATGGATTCCTTTTCACAACTTATGGGTCGTTTGGCTCACCATTACAAGTTGATGAAAACGGGTGAGATGAATTTCGCACTCAATTAGACCTTTGATTTTTTAGCTTTAGTGAGGCTCGATCCAACAAAATTGATCGACACAAACAATCGTTTCAGCAGCTAAAAATCAACATTCAGAACAATCAACCCGGCCACAAAGGAGGTTACCCAAAACTTTTAATATCTTTCGGCGTAGAAGTAGCATTTGGTAAAATATCAAATGACTAATTCTTTTTAGTATTAAACTGACACCCTATGAAAACTGAACAATCACTGTATCGTGAAGGTACCGGTTGGGACAACACCCAAGTAGAAATCAAAAATCCAACCTTTGTTTTGGCCCTTGGTGGAATCGACACCATCAATAAGCCGGAAGTTTATGAGTCGATAAGGTCCCGTTATCCTGAATCAACTTTGCTTTTCTCCAGCACAGCCGGAGAAATACATAAAGACACAGTTTATGACAACTCGGTTAGTTTGACCGCTGTTGAACTCGAGCATACAACTATCAAAGTGCACTCATTTAATGTCACTGATCACACCAATAGTTTCGCCTGCGGTGAAGCCATTTCGAATGCATTAAATACAGCAGATCTCAAACACATTCTGGTGTTGTCCGATGGTCATTTGGTAAATGGAGATGAACTTATTCAGGGAATTAATAGCTGTTTGCCCACGCATGTTGTGGTAACTGGTGGTTTGGCAGGCGATGCCGGTCGTTTCACAGGTACCAAAGTGGGTGTAAACGAATCACCAACGCATGATCGAATTGTAGCTGTGGGATTCTACGGCGATCGATTGATCGTAACACATGGCTCACAAGGTGGATGGGATCCATTTGGACCTATTCGCACTGTGAGTAAAGCAGCACAAAACGTATTGCATGAATTGGACGGTGAGCGTGCACTTGACGTATACAAGCGATACTTGGGTCCAAAGGCCGATGAACTTCCTGGGGCTGCATTGTTGTTCCCGCTATGTATTCTTAATGAGGATAAAAGTCAGAATCTCGTTCGAACCATATTAAGCATCGACGAGGAATCGGGCTCAATGACTTTTGCCGGAAATATCCCCGAAGGGGCACAAGTTCAATTTATGATGGCCAATTTCGACCGTTTGGTAGATGGGGCCACAGAGGCCGCTGCAACCGCAAACGAGTCATCCCAAGGCGTAGACCCACAACTCATATTGATGATTTCATGTGTTGGTCGTAAGATTGTTTTGGACCAACGTATTGAAGAGGAAGTGGATGCCGTGCGAAGTGTATATGGCGTAAACCCTACCTACACAGGCTTCTATAGCAATGGCGAAATTTCTCCCTCACGTAACTTCAATACCTGCGCCTTGCATAATCAAACCATGACGATTACAACATACGCTGAAATTTAATTCAACCCTTTGATCTCTCAGGCATATGAGTATCCAAAAAGAGATGCACAGATTGTTGCAAAGACAAATTCAGAAGCACTTTCCTGATTATGAAAATCAGAAAGCAAGTTTTGAGTCATTCATGAATGCGATTAGCAACTCGTACTATCAGCACGATACGGATCGTCTTTTTTTGGAACATGCCATGTTGCAAAGCTCCGAGGAATTGCTTGGAAAAAAACAAGTGATTTCGGAAATGCTTGAGTCACAAACTCAAGCTATCGATTCCCTACGTAAGTCGATTTCCGAGATTTTGCCTGATCTTGAATTTGATGGTCAAAATGACTTGACAGCGATAGCCGCACAATTCCAAAAGGAAGTACATCATCGAATTACAGCGGAATTTCAGCACGAACAAATCAACAACCGAATCAGCCTCATGTTGAACAACCTGAAGCTCGGAATGGTAGAGTTTGATCTCAGCGGAAAAATTCAATTGGCACATGATAAATTCTACGAAATCTTCGAATGGCCCGCAGAACAACTCACCGGCACGTGCATTTCGACATTGATCGTCGACAACGCTGAACCGGAATATTTAAATAATTTACTAGATTCATACACCTCTTCTCAAGGGGTGGTTCTTGAACTACCGTTGTACACGTACAACAAGAATATCATGTGGGCTTTGTGCAGCATAGCGCCACAATACGGCCAAAACAACACCCGAATTGGCTCTGTAATGGTGGTCTTCGATATTACACCACAAAAGAATCTGGAATCGGAATTGCGCTCCGAGCGTGCCAAAGCAGAAGAGGCACTTGAAGTTCGCAAATCAATCTTGGCCAATGTAAGTCATGAGTTAAGGACTCCATTGAATGCCATCGTTGGAATGTCTTCCTTGCTAAAAGACACTCCACTGAATGCCGAACAATCAGAATATGTAGATACGCTTAAGAATTCGAGTCATGGCCTTT
>JBDKJN010000412.1:0-5719 GCA_039796595.1 Bacteroidota bacterium | reverse complement strand
ACGTCTTTTCCTGTTTCGAATTTCACACCTGTGAGCGCTTGTTTGAAGAGTTCTTTTACTTCTTCTTTGACTTCAGGACATCCTTTGTTGGCTTTGATACCCGCTTCGTTCGGGCATTTGTCTTCATGGTCAGCAATGCCGTCTTTGTCGCTATCAATTGGACATCCAAGTCGGTCTACTTTCACGTTTTTAGGAGTGTTGGCACACTTATCGTCAACATCAGCTACACCATCTCCGTCTGTATCTGGGCACCCAAAGAATTTCGCCTCGCCTTTTATTGTTGGGCAATTGTCTTGGGCATCTGTGAATCCGTCGCCATCTGTATCCGGACAACCGTTGAATTGCGCGATTCCTGCAATCTTTGGACATTCGTCCACCGAATCTGCGAAGGTATCACCATCGGCATCTGGGCAACCTTTCGCTGAAGGACTTCCGAATAAATCCGGGCATACATCTTCGAAATCGGCAAGTCCATCTTTGTCGCTGTCGATTGGGCAACCAAAATCATCCACCTTAGCTATAGATGGCGTGCCTGGACATTTGTCTTCTTTATCCCCTACGCCGTCATTGTCCGTATCGTTCCATGAAAAAAGTCCGAAAGAGATGCCAACACTGTGTGTGAGCATTTGGTCATTTATGTTGCCCATCACTCCATCCCAACCTTTTTCACCTTGCAATGTAAAGGTTTCATCAATATTAAGGAACACACGGTCATTGAATTTGAACTGAATACCTAGTCCTAATGGCAAAATGCCAATCATGCGGTTGTAGTCTTTACTGTTGAGTGCGGCGCCATTTGTAGCATTGTATAATTGCTGACCATCGCGATCTTCCAGTGTCCAATTGGCCATCCGGTTGAAACCTACACCTCCAAAGACATACGGCATCCAGACTGGAGCGTCGGCATCACGAAGTTTGATTTTACCGATGATTTGACCGGTAAAAACATCGGCCCCAAACGTATTGCTGGTCTCGCTTTCATAACTCCAATTGCCCATCCACAAGCGGCCTTGGACATTGAGGCGTTTGGTAATGTAATGCTCATAGTTCAATCCGAAAATAGGATTGAATTTGCTAAAGCGGTAAAAATCGTTGGCGAGTTCACCGCGATATTGATTGGTTCCAACAGTGATACCCATGGCTCCTCTCCAGGGTTTGTTTTGCGCATGCCCCGTACTGAGCACGAACACAGCCATGACACTGGTCAGTAGAATGTAAAATTTCTTCATGTTTTGGATTATAGAAAAGTGCAGCAAAGATAAATTGGTCAAAGTAAAAAGGTGTTAAGCAACTTATAATAATGCAAAATCAGAAGTTGGTCCTTGCATTATCGAACAACAGACACGTGTCCAGTTAACTCATTTGTACCTTCGGGTGTGTTGTATTGGATCACCCACAAGTACACATCGTTTTGTACGAAGTGTGTCCCTTTGACGGAAGGCACCCAAACTTCTTGCGGGTCTTTGCTTTCAAAAACTTTATTACCCCAGCGATCAAAGATGCGTAAGCTGAAACCTTCCGCGTAGTCGGTTACCGCGAAAAAGACATCATTGATTCCATCGTTGTTCGGAGTAACTGTATTGGGGACATAGAGTGGTGCAAAAGGTTTGACAAAAACATCGTCCTCAGCACTACATCCATTTCCATCCGTGACCACCAAATGATATATGGTTGGCTGAGATGGTGAAGCCATAGGGTAAAGACAGTCGGTGCAGCTCAATCCTTCAGCCGGATACCAATGATAAAGTAGACCAAAGTTGTTACCAAACAAAGGCACTTCGCCGGGATATTCAAAGTATTGATCTGGACCGGCATCCACCATTGGGGATTCAAGTACTTGGACATAAACACTGTCAACCGCCGCACAGTTATTTTCATCAACACCTGTAACTGTAAACAAGGTTGATATCAATGGAGATAAAGTGGTTTGAGCTTCAAATGCCGGAGAAGCAAAAGTGATGGGTTGCCAAGTATAGGTTAAAGCGCCTGTTGCATAAGCCTCCCAACCATTGCCTGCACAAATAGTTCCACCTGGTGAAGCAATTACATCTGGTTTCACAACATGCACAGTCACCTGATCGGTGCCTTCTCCACAAATGTTGGTTATATCAACATAATAGGTTGTTGTCTGCAAAGGACTCGCTCCTGGATTTGCGATTTGCGAATTGGTGAGGGTTGCAGCAGGGTACCAATTGTAGGTCCAACCGTCGATTGCGTTGATATAAACTGTGTTTCCGTAACAAACAGTGAGATCATCATACACATTACCACCAGGAAAATCGTCCACTACATTCACTCCCACCGATTCTTCTACGGTACAATTTTCTGCCGTTGTAATAGCTACAATATAAGTCGTTGTTTCGGTGGGACTAGCAAGTGGAGTTGCGCTTGTAAAATCATTTAAACTTGATCCTGGCGACCATTCATATGTGGCCCCACCTGACGCTTCGAGTTGTACGCTTTGACCTACACAAATGGTTTGCAAAGGCGATATGTCTGTCTCAGGTATGTAGAGCACGATTGAAATATCGACAGAATCGGATTCGCAGGCGTTGAAATCAACCAAGGTAAATGTTGTTGCCTCTCCAACCGTAACAATTGGGTTGGCCACATTGGTAGCACTGAGTGCAGGGTTAGGAAGCCAAAATAAATTGTCTGAACCGTAACCTTGAAGTTGAATTTCTTGGCCTATACAAACAGGTTCGACGGGATCAATCGCAGGTTCAACACCTTCCAATACCTGAATTGTGATCTGAGCAGTGTCTGGCTGAAGACAGTCATTGATCGTGCTACTGATGAGTGTTACAGTGTAGGTTCCAGCGATATCAAAAGCATGCTCAGGTTCGAAGAGAGTAGAGCTAGAATCGTCGCCAAAATCCCAAAGATATTGATCAGCACCATTGCTGTAGTTATTAAATTGAATTGGCGTTCCTGTGCATATGATATCCGGAGCTGTGATGTCCATTTCAGCATTGAGAATACCGAGATCAAAACGGAAGACGGCAAGATTGCATCCACTGCTGGGGTTGGTACTACTCCATGCTCCCGGTGTAGAAGGGAAGTCATCGTAGCTTTGACAACCAGCACACACCGCCTGAAAAACAGTTCCATTTTTATTGAAACGCGATGTTCCACCATCAACGTGTTCGCTGCTGAGTGATCCTCCCAAGAATGTAGCATAATCGAGAGTTGTAGCGTCAGCATCTAAAACACAGAGATAAAAGTCACTGCCATCGGTGGTGGATTGAAAGGCGTCATTAGTGATAGGCAGTCCATTGGTGGTGCTAAACTCAGCATAACAAGAATAGAATGATCCACAATAGTGATTGGTTTCACCGCCCCAGCCACTCATATATATTTGATTGCAATCACTCACGAGGAAGGCCGTAGGCGAAATGTCAATTTCCCCACTCCCAGTGCCTATAGTAGTAGCCCACACGAGTGCGGTTAAGGTGGGATTGTATTTTACGATGAACTGTCCACTATTGGGTTGTCCATAACAGCCAGGTGTAATGTCTATTTCTCCAGCAGTTTGACCACAGACATAAACATTATTGTCCAAATCGGTTTGTACAAAATAGATTTGATCGTATTCTGACGTTCCAAAAAAAGTTCCGGCGACCAAAGCATAAGTCAGGGTGGAAATGCGCAAAACAAATCCATCCGTTTGACCTCCAAAAGAATTGTCAACGCCATTAGCGGCATGAGGAAAATTATTACTCTTGGTGCCTCCGGCTACGATGATTTCGTCTGTGCCGTTGAACT
This sequence comes from Bacteroidota bacterium, assembly GCA_039796595.1. Classification (GTDB taxonomy): domain Bacteria; phylum Bacteroidota; class Bacteroidia; order Flavobacteriales_D; family Sanyastnellaceae; genus CANHSF01. Next base: position 1,954 of record JBDKJN010000412.1, on the reverse strand, counting down.
CTAAAGCATAACATGCTTCAGTGGCGCTTCCCCCGATGTAATTACTCCACATGAGGTTTTCGAGGTTGTTATCCATTTTAAACACAATGCCGTCGCATGCACCACCACCAAAGGTAGTTTGCAAACCAAATGAAGAAGTAGGAAAGTCGCTACTGAGTGTCAAGCTGGCAACGTAAATGTTATTTGCATCATCCACGTTGATCTCGCCTCTGAAAATGTCGCCATAATTGTAATACAGCTGATCGCCTGTGTTAAGTCCGTCGTTGCCAGATCCGCCGATATACGTGCTCGCATCGAGTTCTCCGTTACTCGTGAATTTACTAATGAAAAAATCACATCCATCAGGGTGAGAGCTAGTGAAGAAATTGGACATATCCAGAGCGGGCCCACCTTCAAAGCTGGAATCATAAGCGTTAGCTGTCGTTGGAAAATTAGAACTTCCCGTTGCACCCATCACAAAAAAGTTGTCCCAATCATCGCAGACGATGCTGTGGGGAGTTTCGATGCGCGAGCCTCCCAGGTAGGTGCTATAGATTAAATCGCTACCGTCGGGAGAAAATTTGGAAATGGCCACATCAATATAATTTCCACTACCTGAATTAAAACTGGTGCTGTAGGCACCTAAAGTGGTCGGATAGTTATTGCCGAATACTGCCGCTCCTGAAATGAGATTGCTTTGAGAGTCATCAGCCGCGGTGAAACCAAAATTATTTGATGATGAACCAATGAAGGTAGAAAATACAATTTCAGGATCGATGATGACATCATAGGCAGGGTTGTAGTTGCTTAGTTCATAACCAACGGTAGCTTGTTCAAGTCGATAGGTACAGGGGATTTCTATGATTTTGCCATCGATCAGTTGGTATGCGAACGGCTTACTCTCGATGACGTCACCAACGGAGGTATGAAGGACGACTTTTTCATCTACAATCGAGATGCGTTCAACCCCTTCATAGGCCAAGCCGATATTGGCCACATCGGCGCCGGGATGAAGTATAAAATCGTATTTTATTGTACCATTTGCGCTGTACACCAATAGATCCGTCATTGGATATAGCTGGTGATATCTTATTTGTTCAAATGCAGCACAGTGGCTGGACCATTTGGAGGGATCATGACCCAGGTAGTAATTGTAATACGTTTTTCGGGGTTTCAGTGGCGCAACAATCGGAACGAGAGCGTTGGTAAAATGCGTTTTAAAAGCATGTGTGCGCAGCATTTCTGGTCTGGTCTTCCGACTTGGGTGCAATGCGTTATGAGCCTCTGGATCGATCAGGTTATAGGTGAATCCATCATTTTCCAGCCATAAAAAGCCATTGGGAAGTACACATCCGGCAGCCGCAATCGAAGGCCATTGTCCTTTGTTTTGCACAAACTCGACCTGCCCTTGCATGATAACACAAAGGCAAACAAAAATGAGGCAAAGCAACCGATGTTTCATTTCAGTAGCGGACATTCGAAGGTAAAGACGAAAAGTACGATCAATTAGTTGTCACAAGGAGGTACAATTTAATAAGAATACGGAATCCTATCGTGACTGATTTTCAGTCGGTTGGATGGCTAGGGTTGCGGTTTTTAATAAAAGCAGCAAAAAATTACGTTTAATACCTTAGAAGACCAATTGGCCAGACCATCGATCTTTGCGTCAACTTAAAGCAATAAAATAATGAAAAATAATTTTGTCCTTTCGCTCGGCCTATTGGTTGTGCTCGGAGTAGTATTAATGGGATGCCCATACAGCAGCAATATTCCATTGTCATCCATCAACTCGAAACTCAACGAGGGTTTTGTGGGAAAATGGGAATTGAGCGGCACTCCTGAAAATCATGTAACTGTTAAGAAGTTGGCTTCAGGAGAGTTGTCCATCGTGAAGTATGAGCCAGGTTATGACGGGGCTGAAGGAACCACTACACGTTATGTAGGAAATTTGACAGACATCAAAGGTGTGTTATTT
>JBDKJN010000411.1:0-5841 GCA_039796595.1 Bacteroidota bacterium | reverse complement strand
TATATCGGCATTTTGCCCATGAGTAGCGAAGAACCTGATTCAGCCTATTACTATATCCGAGAAGATTTTGAAATGGTCAGTCTGAATCCTTGTATCAATATGAATTTTTCAGAATCCGATCTTATCAATAATTCAAAACTGGATTCTTTGCGTAAATGCAAACTCATCTTTATTACCGGTGGAGATCAAAATAAATTTATGAATCTTGTGCATAGCACACCCATTGAAGAAGCCATAAAAAATGCCTACCAAAATGGCGCTGTGATAGCAGGAACAAGTGCAGGTGCCGCGGTAATGAGTGAGATTATGATCACCGGAGAAGAAAATTTCAGTGAAGAATATAGTTCTACTTACGATAAGATCTGGAAGGGAAACGGCATTTATCAAACCGGTTTGGGTATGCTTCAAGGTGCCATTATCGATCAACATTTTGTCGCTCGCAGCAGACACAATCGCTTACTGAGTGCGTTGTGTGATTTCCCTGGACACATGGGAATTGGCATCGATGAAAGCACAGCCATACTTGTCAAAGGCGATAGTGCAACAGTCGTCGGCAGCTCACAAGTTTTGGTTTTCAGCCCGCAAGACACCTGTGATTACCATTTCAAACATTACGCACCAAAGGATGTGCGCATATCGATTTTAGTATCTGGTGAAAAATTTGCTTTAGAAAGGTAAGGCCTTAACCTCCTGCATATTCACTGAGCTCCAACCAACGCATTGTTTTATCGTCTAATTCCTCGACGAGTTGGCCCAGTTTTTCAGTAGTTCTGATCAGTTCCTCATGGTCGTTGGTACCGCCTGCCAATAGTGCCTCCAATTCAGCTTTCTCTTTTTCAAGTCGCGGAATATCTTTTTCCAATTGATCAAATTCAAATTTCTCCTTAAAGCTCAATTTCGACTTCGGCTTCTCAACTTTTGGTGCTGCTTCTTTGACCTCAGCTTTTCGTTGTTCGCTTGCCTTGGCCTCCGCAAGTTCTTGTGCCAGGCGATACTCCCCATAACTTCCCAGGATATCTTTAACCTCGCCGTTGCCTTCCAATACCAACATATGATCGACGAGTTTATCCATAAAATAGCGATCATGGCTAACGATCAACAAACACCCTGGATACAACATTAAATACTCTTCCAATGCTGCAAGTGTAAAAACATCCAGGTCATTGGTAGGCTCATCGAGAATCAAAAAATTTGGATTCTTCATCAATAATAACAACAACTGCAATCGCTTGCGCTCACCTCCACTCAATCGCTCTACATAATTGAAGTGCATGCTCTTGGGGAACATAAAACGCTCAAGCATTTGAGCAGCAGTTATCGTCTTGCCTTTGGTCAATGGAATAAAATCCGCTACTTCGCGAATAGCTTCAATCACACGTTGCCCTTCTTTTAATGGCAAACCGTATTGCGAATAGTGACCAAAAACTACGGTATCCCCCACCACAACTTTGCCTCCATCCGGTTCAATCTCACGCGTGAGCATTTGAATAAATGTTGATTTCCCACTCCCATTCTTTCCTACCAAACCCAGGCGCTCGCCGGTTTTGAATACGTAATCAAATCCATTGAGAATTTGTACGGTGTCAAATCCTTTTCGCACTTTATGCATTTCGATGATCTTGCTACCGAGACGATTGATGTTGATCTCCAATGCAAGTTCATCTTGCTGAATTCGTTTGGACACGGTAGCTTTCAATTCGTGAAAACTGTCCATCCGACTTTTGCTCTTCACTGTTCTTGCACGTGGCATTTTTCTCGCCCACTCCAATTCGCGCTTGAACAAATTCATCTGCTTGTCGCGCGTGGCTTCTTCCAACGCTTCGCGCTCGGCCTTTTTCTCGAGGTAATAACTGAAATTGCCTTTGTAGCGGAAAATTTGACCATCTTCCAACTCAACAATCTCATCGGTGATGTTTTCCAAAAAATAACGATCGTGGGTGATCATGAATATGGTCATCGAAGAGCGGGATAAAAATTCTTCCAACCATTCGATCATATCGAGATCCAAATGGTTGGTGGGCTCATCCAACAGCAACAAATCCGGCTCTTCGATAAGAACTCTTGCCAAAGCAATTCGACGTTGTTGGCCACCACTAAGATGACCAACCTTTTGTTCGAGGTCATGAATGTCCAAACCGCCCAAAATTTGTTTGGCCTTTGCTTCATACGACCATGCGTTGGTTTGATCCATAGCATCACTGGCCTCTTGCAGTCCTTTGTCATGAAACAAAGCCAATTCATAGGCCTTGATAGCTCTGGTCATTTGATTGTCTGCAGCGAAAACATTTTCAATGATGCTTTTGCGCACATCCAAGTCGTGCTCCTGTGATAGATAGCCCAGACGCACTTCTTTATTGAAAACCACCAATCCACTATCAGGTGTATCCTTACCCGTTAGGATGCGAAAAAGCGTTGACTTTCCAGCACCATTGCGGGCTACCAAGGCTACTTTTTGTCCTTTTTCAATGCCAAATGACAAATTGGAAAAAAGCGTATTGACCCCGAAAGATTTGGTCAGTTGTTCGACCGAGAGATAATTCATAGTAAAAAATCTGCAAATATCGGTATCACTGACGGTTTTCACGCCTTAATTTGTCATCTCCACTCAGGCAAGGGGCATAAAAGTCCCTGACCATGCGTTAATACGTTTGAGCGAACGGTAGTAGTCACATTTATTATAACAGCAATGGAAATTTCAACCGAAATCAAATCCTGGGAAGAACTAACCCGGGAAGAACTGTATGACTTAATACAATTGCGTATCGCTGTTTTTGTGGTCGAACAAAATTGTCCGTATCAAGACGCCGATAATAAAGATAAAAACAGCGCGCATGTCATGATGCGTGATTCCAATGGGCAACTCATCGCTTGTGCAAGACTGGTGTCACCCGGCATATCCTATGACGAATGGAGCATTGGTCGAGTAGCCGTTGCACTCAGTCATCGATCTCAAAAATTGGGATACCGACTCATGCATGCTTGCCTGGATCAACTGGACCAACAAACTCAAGGCGCCCCCATTCGGATCAGTGCACAATCATACCTCATTAAATTCTACACCCAATGTGGATTTGAGCAGGTTAGTGAGATGTATCTCGAAGACGATATACCACATGTAGAAATGCTACTTAAGACCTACCCTAACCGCTAACTTTGTCAACCAAATTGCATCAAATTCGATCTTAAATTATTACGTTTGACCTCAAATTGAATTATGAATACAACCATCACATCGCATCTTCAACAACTCGATGAACACCTCAAGTGGAGCTTTGAACAAGCGCGAAGCTTAAGCACTGAACAGTTTCATCAACAACCATCACCAGACAGTTGGAGCATGTGTCAGGTACTTGAACATATACTGCAAAGTGAGACGGGTACGTTGGGATACATGATGAAGAAGTCATCCAGTGGTTGGGAAGCATTGGAAGATGAAGGGGCAGAACAAAAGCAGAATGGTGTGGCCTTGAGTACTCGCTTGCAGAGCAATGAAAAGTATAAAGCCCCGGCCATTTTACCGGAGCCAACAAACACTACCAGTCTTGAATCTTTTGAAAGCAATTGGCCAAAACTGCGCACACAATTGAGTGCGTTTGTTCAGTCCGTCGACCCACAGTTCCACAACAAGTTGGTCTTCAAACAACCGCTGGCAGGTATGCTGACATTGCCCAGTACAACGGCGTTTCTATCCAGCCATTTCAAACATCACATGCCACAAATCGAATCGATACTTCTAAACGTACGCCCGTGAGAATATTTGGACTTGAATTAAAAGAAATTTCATTGCTTCACTGGAGTACGGCATTCACGGCTTTCCTGATGCCTTGTTTCCGCAAGATGGTGGCCTTCGGCATTGGCCTCATGGTCATGTTTGCAATGGGGTCCGCAATGAAGTATTCACGAAAATTAAGCTTGAAGTTCAACGTTTCTGCTTGGATAACGCTTTTGCTATTTTGTGTTCATTTTATTGGGCTCAATAAGGCAATGGATTTTGATCAGGGTTTAAAAGAATTGGAGATTAAACTCAGCTATTTTGTTTTTCCGGTCATTTTGTTCTTTGGATTCGAAGCAAGACGACGAGTGCGTTATCTCATTGGCGCAGCATTTATACTGGGTTGTTTGGTCCGTATTCCTATTTCCGTCATCGACGCCGCGATGGTCTACAATGCCACGGGCAACATAAAAGCGTTGGGTTATGAAATGCTAAGTGACCCTTACCATCCTAGCTACATGGCGTTTTACCAAAGCGTAGCGGTGATGATGATCCTGGGCTATATTTTCAATGAACGCATTAGTCGAACTGTTCAATTCGTCCTAGGCGGTATCATGGTGATCATGCTGGTTTACATCAGCATGTTGGCCAGTCGTGCAGGATTGATAAGCGCCGTTATGTGCATCGTTATGGGTGGAATTCTATATTTGAAAGAAGCCACTAATCGACTTGAACGCATATTTGTTTGTGCTGGATGTATGGTCATATTAATAGCGACATCTTCGCTTTTGCCCACTACTTCACAACGCATCGAGGCCTTGCGCATTACTCCTGAAATTCCTACCATTGAAACCGCTGTCAAAAAACCAACGCAATCGAGCTTGGAATTGCGCTTAATCACCTGGAAAGCTGCATTGAATGTACTGTTAGAGCACCCTTTTGGAGCTGGCACGAGTAACACCGAAAAAGAATTGGTTGAAGAATACATGGCAATGGGTGAAACAAACGCGGCAGAGAAAAAATTAAACGCCCACAATCAGTGGCTTCAAATGGGTGCGGAGTTTGGTTGGATAGGTCTCTTGTTGATCGCCGCATTATTTATTACGGTTATACATAGCGCCTATCGACAACGCAAATATGTCATGATGACTATCGCGGTAATTTTTGTTTTGAATTGTATCGTTGAGTCCATGCTAGAAGTACAAGCTGGTATCGTATTCTTCTGTTTTCTACAATTGCTCATAGGACCAGCAGTTGAGGAGCGCGCGTACAGACCAAATGAGGTTTGACAAAACGCATACTATTTAGGGTCCACTGAAAACTGTCACTTCATTGTGTCAATTGGTTAAGTTAGAAGAGTAAAACGCAATGAATTTTAAGACCCCTGAGTATTTTCAATGCATTCCTGTCCTACCTAGGAATACCAAAAACCAATGATTTTCCTAGACTAGCCAAATGCCTACATACTTCCTCACCAATGGCGCTTGAAGGAATCGTATGCTTCGGCGCTTCATTGCCTGAAGAAATTTGGCCTCTGACTTTTTCAATAGACCCTATTTATCGAAAAATCACTCTTGCTCTACCGCTTGATGTTTGACACCAGATGTTTGAAAACGCCTAGCTGCGTCCACAAAAGCTACGAATAATGGATGCGGATTAAGCACGGTACTTTTGTATTCAGGATGGAACTGTGACGCCACAAAAAATGGGTGATCCTTTAATTCAATAATTTCAACCAGATGATTTTCAGGATTAATTCCAGAACATAAAAATCCTGCCTTTTCAAACATGGCAGTGTATTCATTATTGAATTCAAAACGATGACGATGACGTTCGTGAATCAATTCAGATTTATATGCTGCAAAGGCCTTGGTTCCCTTTTGAACTTTACATGGGTAGGAACCTAGACGCATTGTGCCTCCTTTATTAACGACAGTTTTCTGCTCAGCCATAAGACTAATGACTGGATTCTGCGCATACTCTTTCATTTCCGTAGAATGGGCATCTGGCAATTGCAAGACGTTCCGTGCAAATTCGACCGTTGCCATTTGCATGCCTAAACAAATGCCGAAAAATGGAATCTGATTTTCTCGAGCAAAACGTATCGCATCCAGTTTACCATCTATACC
>JBDKJN010000410.1:0-2824 GCA_039796595.1 Bacteroidota bacterium | reverse complement strand
TGCTGTGTGATTGTGTTGATATTCATATCTAATTGTCACTGAAGTACCCATTTGCAAACATTTCCTTTTCAATTACTCGATACATGTGATACATGTATGGGTAGGGTTTTAGCTTCTCTTCACGGAGACTCATGTTTTGTTCTCGGGTTGTACGATGCTTGCGAAGAATCCCTTTGCCTTTCTCATTGAACAAATGTATTTGTGGTTCAAATCTATCAATTGCTTTTACATAACGTGATTCTTCAGACTCTTGCTTATCATAATCTTCAACTAAATCTGACATCCGTTCTTGGAGGTGTAATGGAGCATGTTTTATAACTCGCCTCATAGCACTACTTTCTTCGTCTCTCATTTGATTGGTTTTGAGATAGCCAATGACATCGCCAGTTTCAATTTCATCAATATCGTGCAATGTGATGAGTTCAAATATTTTTGTTTTGTCAAAATTTTTACAATTTTCCTCCAAAGCTAGAAAATATTGAGCGAGTATATGCATACCAAAGACATGCTCTGCAACAGATTCTGTTGCGTCTTGTTCAGTACGGTTATCGGCATAGCGAATAATTGTTTTGAGGCGGTACAAATACTGTAAACGAGCGACTTCGGAGAGTACAAACTCATCGTCACTCAAAATTTTCTCGCGGATTTGTTCGATGGTCATAGGCTAGATGGTGAATTGGCCGTTTTTATAAATCACTTTAGTTTTGCCTCCAGACAACGTGGCGGTCACGGTGCGGTCGGTCGTGGAGACGATATCGTGGTGGACTACTGATTCGTTGTAACCTAGCTTGTCCCAAATAGCTGCGTTCTTTGGTGCTGGTCCATTGTAGCATTCATGGAAAGATGTGCCGAGCGCCATGTGTGTGTTACCAAATTTCCCGCCCGTGTTTTCGTCGTAGAGCGTGTCAGCCATGAACTTTGTTATACGAGACAAACGACGATCGGTAAGCGATACCTCCCCGAGGTGATTACCTCCTTTGGTTTCGATAATTTGCTTTAAGAGCTTGTGATTCTTAGTGGCTTTAGATTTTACCACCACCCCTTTTTCGAACCACAGCTCAATGCCTTCAATCATACTGCCGAATTCGTATAACGGTTGATTAAAACGAATCCAACCGTTGACCTCGCGCCAGTTGGGTGAGGTGAAGACTTCAAATGATGGGATATTGTTACCTCCTCCCGCAAGCCAGACCCGGTTACTCCCGAGACCTACTGTCATATCAACATCCTTACCGACCATGTGTATGGATTCAATGCCAAGTTTGGTGAGTTTGGCCGCTGTTCTTTGTACGGTCTTGTTGATACGGAACCACTCTTTGGTCGGATTCTTTTCGTCAAGATAACAAGCTTTGATAATTTGCTGCCAGTACGCCTTGAGGCTCATGCCGGCTTCTTTAGCCATAGCGTCGGTGCCATAGAGAGCAAGCGTCCAATTGAGTTTACCGGCTTCAATCTTATTCCATTTGTAATCGATGTTTATCTTTTGGGCACGACGTTGTTCGAGGAGATGTTCGGCCGGGATGCCTTTGAGGGCATGTGGCATCGTGTCTGCAAAGATGCGAATAACACAGTCAATCTGATCCACCTGACCTTTCTTGTACGTATCGGGGGCAAAGGTGCGTTGGGTCGGTGTCGCAGTCTTAAAGAACAGGGCATCAAAATTGTACGTTTCGTCATTACACGGTACATATTCACCAAGCGGCTGGTAGCCGTGTTCAAGAATTGATTTTTGAAGATGATAATACAATGGACGAGCAGCTTCTGGCACGATGAAGTGTACGACAGCGCCGGCCTTTGGCTTACTACCATCACGGTTCTGGAGTCCAAACTCAACAATGAGATTCGCGTACTTTTCGAGTATGGCGGCTGGTGGTGTGTAGGTTGGTGTGGTCATATGGTGGTTAGTATAGCAAATAAACGCACAATCGACCCCTAGAGGGGTCGATTGGTTAGATTTTGATTTGACAATAAATGCAACAGGTCTACAATGTTTATGTTGCTTATAAATCGTTAAACAATTTTATGAAAATAACATTGCGAGGTCTTGCTGAGGGTATCGTGGGTGCGTCAAATATTGATACCGTTTCGGTCGAAGCGCTATTTAAGACTTATCCAGAGCTAAATAAAGTGCAACACAAACTAGTTGTTTCTGAAGACAGAATCACTGGTTTTGCTGCTTGCGACGGATAATTTTAGTTGTAGATTTTGCTACATACAGGACAGTCAGCTCTGCGGGGCTGATTTTCTGTAATAAAATCTGAACTCAAGAGAAGTGAGCTAAAACAAAGTCTTTGATTGAATAACATGTTTTCTTCGTAGCCTAAGAAATATTTCATAACTTCAGCTGCTCCTAGTGCACCAGCAACACTCGTTGATAGTGTGTTTACAGGTACAGGGCCAGTGCTAACCTCTCTAGTATAGTCGGTGGGAAAGAAACAGCAGAAGCAGGCGGTTCGTCTTTTTGGCAATACACTAAATACATACCCGTAAGAGAATTGTGCTGATGCGTGAACGAAATTAATATTTCGTTCGAGACAGAACTCATTAATAAGGTTTCTACCTGCTGGAGAGTCACCACCTTCTACAATAATCTCATAGGGCGAAAGTAGTGATTCAATGTTTGATCTATCAATCATGACTGGATAGCCATCGATTGCAATTTCTGGATTCAACAGACTTAATTTATGTGCAGAAGTGAGTGCTTTGGACTTGCCTATATCTTGTGTCTGGTAAAGAATTTGTCGATTAAGGTTCGATAAATCGACAGTGTCGTGGTCGTATATGTCAATATGGCCAATACCTGCAGCTGTAAGATTATAGAGAA
>JBDKJN010000409.1:0-3218 GCA_039796595.1 Bacteroidota bacterium | reverse complement strand
TCAGAATCATTTTGTTATGTAGAGAGACACGCTTAATTTGTTCCAGATCAAACGTTTCAAACTCTACGAATTCTTGTGGATATTGCATGTTCGATGTCTTGTTAGGTGTGACAGTGGTGGTGGACTCTTCTGGTGCGATAACGTCTATACCAGTATCGGAAATATCTAAATACCGTTTGATAATATTACGTAAGCGATCCACCGTGATAGGCTTTGCCAAACAATCATCCATACCAACAGCACGATATTGTGCCAATTCAGTAGGCATGACATTCGCAGTCAGTGCAATAATCGGATGATTATGATTATTAGGACAGTGTTGTCGAATTTGGCGGGTGGCTTCTATACCGTCCATCACAGGCATTTGAATATCCATAAAGACAATTGCATATTTGCCTTGACGACACTGTTCAACGGCTTCCTTACCGTTTTCAGCAATATCTACACGACAGCCAAATGTCTTTAACATGTTGGTTGCAACAAGACGGTTGATCGAATTATCTTCGACCAAAAGCACCTTTTGAGTTTTCGCTGAAGGTAACATGTTGATGTTCTTTGTGGGGTTAGAGGAGGAGTCATCAGTTTGCGAACTGCTGGCAGTAGGAGAATGATATTTATTTAAGACATTATTTAAACGTTCTAAGCTGACAGGCTTTGCGATGTAATCATCCATTCCCTCTGCGATACAACGTTCTGCATCACCGATCATTGCATTTGCGGTCATTGCCACGATAATTCGATGTTGTCGCTTTGCAAGACTTTCTTGCTGACGGATGGCACGGGTTGCTTCAAATCCACTCATTTCAGGCATTTGCACGTCCATAAAAATCAGTGCAAAGTTCTGACGACTCATTTGCTCCAACGCTTCACGCCCATTTCGAGCCACGCTAACTTTGCAACCCAATTGTTGCAGCATATTGACGGCAACAATACAGTTAACTTCGTTATCTTCTGCTAAGAGCACGGGTAGATTGTCGTAACAACGAATGGGAATCACAACTTTTTTAGGTGTCATGGAAAAACGCATGAGGCTTTCCAAGGTGATAAATGCCACAGGTTTGCGTCGGCTGTGAGATTCCCATAAAGTCAGTAATGTGTCATACAGCTGTTGCATGGGGAGCGGTTTTATAAAATGTGCTGCAAAACCTTGTGCTTGTAGATTTTGACCATTTTGTTGTGCACCCGCGGAAGATAGCATAACAAGCATGGTTTCTTTAATAGTTGGTGATTGTTTGATGAGAAAACCGAGGTATTCTCCATCCATTTCGGGCATAAAATAGTCAAGAATGGCGAGCCAGAAAGGTTTTCCTTGTTGGAAAGCTTCTTCTAACACCTGAATGGCGGCCTCACCCGAATTGACTGCAACACATTGTACGTTCATTGTTTGGAGCTGTTCGATCAGAATTTGCTGATTGATTGGGTTATCATCGACAATTAAGACCCTTGCATCGATAGGTATTTTTTCACTTGACTGTGGGAGCAAATTATTGTGCGGTATCAGATGTGTTTCTGCCAACTGCAAGGGTAGCTTCATACTGAAGGTTGAGCCTTGCCCTTGTTTGCTGGAGACAGAAATTTTCCCATTCATCATGTGCACAAGCTGTTGACTGATTGAAAGTCCTAAACCTGTTCCTCCAAAACGTCGTGTCATGGAGGAATCGGCCTGAGTAAATTTTTCAAAAATTTTTCCCAATTGCTCTTCAGGAATGCCTATTCCTGAGTCCTTTACATGAATACCTATGTTTGCAAGCAAAGGTTCTTGCATTTCACATTCCACATCAATGCGTACATAACCTTTTTGAGTAAATTTTATGGCATTTCCCACAAGGTTTGTCAAAATTTGACGAATGCGTCCGACATCGCCGATTAAATGACGTGGTGCAGTGGGGGCATAGCGTACACTTAATTCTAATCCTTTGGATTCTGCTGTAATTGCGAGTAACCGTGCGACTTCAAAAATAGCACTTTCTAAATCAAACGCGATGGGTTCTAACGTTAATTTTCCAGCCTCAATTTTTGAAAAGTCTAAAATATCATTAATTAAGGTTTGTAATGTATCGGCAGAACGACGAATAATTTCTGCATATTCTCGTTGTTGAGTGGTTAGGCTGGTATTGAGCAATAACTCCGTGATGCCGACAATTCCATTCATTGGGGTACGGATTTCATGACTCATATTTGCTAAGAAATTGCTTTTTGCACGGGTTGCAGTTTCTGCCGCCTCTTTGGCGCGCCGCAGTTCTTCCTCAGTTTGTTTACGTTCGGTAATATCTCGTCCAACTGCTTGATATTCTAATAATTTATTATTTTCATCAAACAATGCACGTTCGATCCAATGTTGCCAACGAATTTCGTTATTTGGCAAAATGACCCGATGTTCTGTCTCACAGACGGGGAAGCTATACGATAATTTGGTTAATTGTTTATGAAATGCTTGCTGATCGGATTCATAAATCGTTTGTACAAAATCGGTGTTGAGCAAGTCACTTTCACTTTTTCCAAAATAGCGACAATAGGCTGCATTGACAAAACTCAGCTGACCTTGTGCTGAAAAGCGACAAATCAGCTCGGTCTGATCTTGCACAATCGCTCGATAACGCCGCTCACTGTCTTTGAGTGCCACTTCCGTTTTTTTCAGCTCGGTAATGTCGGTTGCAATTTGTAAACGAACTAAACGACCATCAACCCAATAAATTGCACGATCTCTGGTTAAATACCATTCGCCATTTGGTTTACTACAGACTTCTGAGGTGTAAACGCCTGTGGGTTTACCTTCTTGATTCAATAATTTTGGATTAGTACATAATACACAAGGAATTTTTGTAGATTTTTGTAGTGCTTTCCAACACTGCTTCCCGACCACTTCTCCAAAAATATCGCGACCATATTTATTGACGTATAGCAATTCATACGAGTTCATGTCTGCAACATAAACCAAAGATTCGATGCTGTCTAAAATGGTGATCAAACGTTCATGCGCATTTTTTAAAGCTAATTCATTCTTTTTACGTTCCGTAATATCACGTGCAATACTGTAAATTTGTCCCTGTTCTAATAGTGGATATGCATTCCATGAGAACCATCGGTAGCCACCATCTTGGCAACGATAGCGATTTTCAAAGGCTTGAATGCTTTCCCCTTGTTTGAGAACGCTCCATACTTTCAGTGTTTCGTTTAAATCATCAGGGTGTACAAAATCGAATAAGGGTTGACTGCTG
>JBDKJN010000408.1:0-3589 GCA_039796595.1 Bacteroidota bacterium | reverse complement strand
ACGAGGTGTTGTTGGCGAAAGGGAATTCCTATTTTTTCGAAATTGATGAATTTGAAGATCTCATCGATTATTACTGCCTACAGAACAAATTTAAGAATGCCTTAGACGTTATCAATTATGGCTATAGTTTGTTCCGAGACAATACCACATTGATGTTGCGTGAGTCGCAATTGTTGGCGGGCTTAGGACATTTGACCAAAGCACTTAGCATTCTTAAGGTACTTGAAAAACTTGAGGGCAATAACGAAGAGGCTCTGCTTACAATGGCTTCAATCTACAGTCAATTGCATGAGCATGTGAAGGCCATTGAACTTTTGCGTAAAGCTTTAAAGCTTGGGAATTCTGAATTTCAAGCCGAAATCATACTTGAGATTGCTTTGGAATATGAAAACCTTGAGCGATTCGACAAGGCCATTGATGTTTTGCGCCAGGCCATCGAAAAGTATCCGACCAACGAAACGTTTTTATACGAGATCGCCTACTGTTTCGACATGGCTGACCGATCAGCAGAATGCATCGAATACTACCATCAATTCTTAGAAAAATTCCCATACAGCTTTCCGGCGTGGTACAACCTCGGCAATGCTTTGCAAAAACTCGAACAATTCGAAGAGGCACTGGAAGCTTATGATTTTTGTATAGCTGTTCAAGACGATTTTACTCCTGCTTATTTCAACAAAGCTCAAACTTTGTTTAAAATGGAGCGCTATCAGGAAGCGATACACACGTTTGAAGAAACCTACACTTTCGAACAACCTCATGCCGCAGTGTATTGCCATATCGGCGAATGTTTCGAGAAACTCAATCAACTGGATAAGGCTTTGTTCTACTACCGCAAGAGTATCCAAATGGACGAACATTTTGCAGATGCCTATTTGGGAGTAGGAATCATATTAGACATGCAGGACAATGTCCCCGAAGCCATTCACTATGTGGAACAGGCCATTGCATTAGATCAAGAAAGTGCTGATTATCCCATCTTTTTAGTAGAAATGCTAAAGAAACAAGAGCGTTGGGAAGATGCCGATAGCATACTCCAGCCCCTTTTGGCCAAACATCGCGACAATGAAGACGTTTGGATGGAATATGCCGATTTGCACTACCTGCGTGATGATATTCGCAGCGCCCTTGCCATGACGCGTCAGGCCAATCATGCGTTTCCCGAGTCTGTCGAATTGAAGTTTAGACTGTTGGCCTACCTCTATATTGCCGGTCATACAGCCGAAGCAGAAGAATTCCTGGTCCGTTTGGTCATAGAACATCCAGAAGGATTGGAAGATTTTGTAGAATACTTCCCCGAAATCCGCTCCTATCCACTGTTTATCGAGCTCACGCGCAATAAGTTTTTTTGATCCCGCTCGATTAAAATAAATTTCCGATATTTGCAGGTAGAAACAAGGTAAGTGTACAAGGTACAATTACTCGACCAGACCAGCAATCAATTCCGCTCATCCTATGAACGCACAACTCAATTTTATTCCCGAACGTACAGTAAAAAACCGCACTCATGGCCTCACTATGGTGATGGATAAAGGCTTGAGTTTGCGCCAGGCTGAGGATTTGGTTGAAGGCGCACACCCCTATGTGGATCTCTTAAAGCTGGGATTTGGAACAAGCATGTTTTCACCTCAACTGAAAGAAAAGGTGAAAATGTATCAAAAAGCCAATTTCAAGGTTTACCTCGGTGGTACTTTGTTCGAAGCGTTCTACGTTCGTGGACAAATGGACGCATATCGCCGATACATCGATAGCCTAGGCCTCAATACGGTAGAAGTTTCTGATGGGAGCATGGTATTACCACATGACAAAAAATGTCAATTGATTAGCGAATTCGCTAAGGATTATCAAGTATTGAGTGAGGTAGGTTCCAAAGAAGAGGGCATTTTGATTTCACCAGCAAAATGGATCAAAATGATGCAAACGGAGCTTCAAGCAGGAAGCTGGAAGGTCATTGCTGAAGCTCGTGAGAGCGGAACCGTAGGTATTTATCGTCCAAGTGGTCAGGCGCACGTGATGTTGATCAACAAGATCATTCAGAAAGTCAATCCGCAGGACATCTTGTGGGAAGCACCGAAGAAACCTCAGCAAGTTTATTTCATAAAACAGTTCGGACCCAATGTCAATCTCGGAAATATTGCTGAGAACGAAGTCATTCCATTAGAGTGTTTGCGTTCTGGATTGCGTGGTGATACGTTTTTCGACTTTTTACCTTCCAATATTCAGGAAGAATTCAAATCGTAAGCTCTTAGCGTCTAATTACATTTGTTGGCCTCAATGATCAGGCGCAACTATGAAAAGTATCAACGCATCAGAATTTCGGCAGTGGAAAGCCGAGGGTAAAGAATTTCAACTTGTCGATATTCGGGAAGAGCATGAAATTTTTGAAGGCCACATTGGTGGAACCGTCATCCCAATGGGAGATATCATAGATCGTGTTGGAGAGTTGCGTTCGGATTGTCCAGTTGTGATTCATTGTCGTTCAGGTCGTCGCTCAGCTGCAGTTATTCACGCATTGGAAAAGAAATTTCAATTGGCCAATCTTTACACTCTAGAAGGTGGGTATTTGGCCGCATGCGAATAATTGGGCACAACCGATAGACGCTGATTACCTCAATACACCAAGCGTGCATCTCCGGCAAAAAAACATTGCAGCCGCAATTGCACGTAAACAGAATGATCATTCGGCCAGCATTCACCACGTTTTTCACCCTGAAAATTATCGATCATGTCACGAATAAAGAGTATTGCTGTTCTAGGTCTGCTTCATATTGCAAGCCTTTGCTTTTCGCAAAATGAAAATCTAACCACCTTGATCTCCGCGAATCAATGGAACGACCTCTTTCCACGCAGAGCAGGTACGTATGGCGTGCATCCACAAGGCTATACAACCGATTTCTTTTCATACACCAACCTAGCTCAGGCGGTAGATGAGATGTCGGATTATATGGTAGACATTCAATTGAAAACCGGCGTATGGGGCCAATTGATCACAATTACGCGTGTATCCAATGGTGAATCCTATATCTACTCGGATGTAGATCCCAGTTGGCACACCAACCCTGCACCCATTACTACGGTGCACGTGAACTTTAACGATTTTGTCAACCGCAGTTCAGAGGCTGATAACAAACGTGAATTGGCCGCATTCCTTGCCAACATTTCAAAAGAAACTACTGGCGGTTGGCAAACTCCAATCGGCGGTGGTTCTGAAGGTGATTACGCGCTTTGGGGGTTATACTTTGTACATGAAGTTGGTTATAATGATCTCAATTCTGCTGGTGTGTATTCACAGGCCAGCACCGACTACCCTCCGAATCCAGCAGTGGGATATTACGGAAGAGGGCCTATCCAACTTTCATGGAATTACAATTATGGCCAATTGAGCAAATTCTTATACAATGATGTAAGCGTTCTTCTCGACAATCCAGATTTAGTTCAAAACGATGGGGTGCTTGCTTTCAAATCAGCGATCTGGTTTTGGATGATGCCGCAATGTCCAAAACCCTCATGCCATCAGGTCATGCATGACTTATGGGTTCCAGGACCAACAGATACATACGCTTCCGATAAAATGTACAAAAGAGGCTTT
>JBDKJN010000407.1:0-2931 GCA_039796595.1 Bacteroidota bacterium | reverse complement strand
CGGAAGATATTGTCGATGAAGAAAAGGATATCACGACCACCAGACTTCTCATCACCATCGCGGAAGTGCTCAGCAACAGTAAGTCCTGAAAGGGCTACACGAGCACGTGCTCCTGGTGGCTCATTCATTTGTCCGAATACGAAGGTAGCCTGAGATTTTTTCAATTCTTCCATGTCCACTTTGGTCACGTCCCAGTCACCTTTCTCCATACCATGAACGAAGTTTTCACCATATTTAATGATACCAGCTTCGATCATCTCACGAAGCAAGTCATTTCCTTCGCGTGTACGCTCACCAACACCAGCAAACACCGACAAACCGTCGTATGCCTTTGCGATATTGTTGATCAACTCCTGGATCAATACGGTTTTACCAACACCGGCACCACCGAACAATCCGATTTTACCACCTTTTGCATAGGGCTCAATCAAGTCGATTACTTTGATACCTGTGAACAAAACCTCGGTTGAGGTAGAAAGATCCTCGTAGCGAGGTGGGTTGCGGTGAATAGGATAACCGCCTTCTTTATTTACTGGAGCAATACCGTCGATGGCATCACCAGTTACGTTGAAGAGACGACCTTTGATCGCATCGCCGATAGGCATTGTAATGTTTTTTCCAGTTCCAATAACCTCTTCGCCGCGTTGAAGACCTTCAGTGGCATCCATTGCGATTGCACGAACAGTGTCTTCTCCGATGTGCTGTTGGCACTCGAAAACGAGATCACCACCTGGTCGTTTAACCACCAATGCATCCAAGATATTGGGCAATTTTGTGCCGGCCGGAAAAGTGATATCTACCACAGGGCCAATGATTTGCGCTACTTTACCTACGTTTTGTGACATGTGTAAGAATTGTGAATTTTTCGGGCGCGAAAGTACGCCTAAGTAGGCAAGTAAAAAAACATTCCTAAAGATAT
This sequence comes from Bacteroidota bacterium, assembly GCA_039796595.1. Taxonomy (GTDB): domain Bacteria; phylum Bacteroidota; class Bacteroidia; order Flavobacteriales_D; family Sanyastnellaceae; genus CANHSF01. Next base: position 2,012 of record JBDKJN010000407.1, on the reverse strand, counting down.
TTTCATACCTCTTTTAAGGTTTCACTAAAATGGGTGCTTTTATGCCACCTGGTAAATGGCATGAGAGGCTAGTGAAGGGCCATTTTCTGCAGTTTAACGCTGGTTTTGAAGAAGATTTTAGTCGCTTCTTCAAAAGCTTGGGTAAAATCGGAAACAAAGAACTCGTTGTGCGCTTCGGTCCCGGAATGGCTAAGCTGTTCTTTATCCAGTATATAGCGAAGTTTTTGAGCTACAACCTGCGCACTATCATAGAGCTTGACCTGACCATTGTAGTAGGCGTCGATTTCTTTTTTTATCAGTGGATAATGCGTGCATGCAAGCACTAAAGCATCAATTTCAGACAGTTGTGGATCGCCAAGATAGGTTTTCAGTACTTCCTGACTGACCGTATTGTCATAGAACCCTTCTTCGATCATGGAGGCAAGCAAGGGAGTAGCCATGGCCGCGAAAGGCAGTTGGGGCTTGCGACGGGTTAATTTTTCCTGATATACTCCGCTAGATATCGTGGTTTTTGTGGCGATAATACCCAACCGTTGTATGGAATCATCCGCAATGACTGCCTCAATCATGGGATCTATGACATTGATTACAGGAATAACACCTTTGTATTGATCGCGCAATGGTTCATAGGCCGCGGCGGATGCGGTATTGCAGGCAATAACAATGGCCTTACATTTTTTTTCTTCCAGCAAAAAACGCGTTATGCGCAAAGAAAATTCTGCAATGAGTTCCTTGGACTTATCGCCATAAGGAAGATGTGCGGTGTCGCCGTAATACACCAAAGATTCGTTGGGCATTATGCGATGAATCGCCGAGGCAACCGTTAGGCCACCAATTCCGGAGTCAAAAATTCCTATGGGCTCGGCGTTTTTAGATGTCATATGGCGACGAATTTACCACAAATAAAAACATAAAAAAACCGCCACTAAGGACGGTTCTATAAAAGTCGTAGGAATATTATTTTCCGTTTCCAGCCGGAGCCAGCGAGGGAGTAGTACCCGTGCCTGGTGCGGCTGGTTTCTGAGCTTCTTCTTTGGTATAATCTGGAATTCCCAGCTCAGCGCAAACCAAAGGAGTAATGTCTGTACCACCCAAGTATAACAAAACACCAGTTGAGCTGTCAAGGATGTAGGCATAACCGTTGGCTTTTGCTACTTTTTCAATGGTAGTTTTTGCTTTCTCAAGAATGGGGCGAACACGATTTTGTTCTTCTTTGGCTACTTCATTTGAGGCCATTTCCTGGAATTCATAGATACGATTGCGTTGATCTTCAATATTGCGGATCATTTGATTTTTAATCACCTCATTCATCGGCTGCTGACTCTTGGTTTCGAATTCAGATACCATGACTTTGTATTTGTTTTCCATGTCCTTCAACTGATCTTCGAATTGCTGCTTGAAGATGTTCAATTCATCGTATGCCTTTTTGTATTCAGGCATATGCTCGATCAATTCCTGACCGTTAATATGACCTGTTTTTTGCCCATAACTGAAGAATGAACACATGCTGAATAAGACAGCTAAAAGAGAAACTTTTTTCATGAGTTAAATACTAAAAAATAATTGATTCTAATGAATAATGGGGTTTAACGAATATCCGTGCCAAAAATGGTGAATATCTGCGGATTCTCGTTATTTTTTTATTTCGGCCTTGCCTTTTACCGGGCCCTTTCCCTTGGTAGATCGAGGATCTGGAGCTTCTTCAGTTTTTTCTTCTTCTCCTCCTTCCTCACCGCCTTTGTCGTCTTCCAAAACTTCGCCTGGCTTAAGCCCCATTTTTTTGAGCACTTGATCGCTAAGATCACTTTTTGGATTGGTGTATAATAAGTTACTGTGATTGGCCTTGTCGAAAATCACCATCAAAGACTTTTGTTCAGCAACTTGTTGAATAGCCTCGTAAATACGGTCTTGAATTGGCTTAATCAGCTCTTCGCGTTTTTTAAATAATTCGCCATCAACACCGAATTTTTGTTTTTGCATTTCCTTCGCCTCTTGGCGTTTTGCTTCTATAT
>JBDKJN010000406.1:0-6931 GCA_039796595.1 Bacteroidota bacterium | reverse complement strand
CACATAATACCATTAGTAAATATTTGGAGTTTCTTACGAATTCCTATGTTATATATCCAGCACAACGCTATGATATAAAGGGCAGGGAATTGCTAACCACTAACAATAAATATTATTTGGTGGATATAGGTCTGAAAAATCTAATATCAACAAACAAATATGATAGTGATCTAGGGAGGAAACTGGAGAATGTAGTGTATTTTGAATTACTAAGAAGGGGCGGAAAGATATACTGTGGAAAAAATAATGACAAGGAAATCGATTTCGTCGTCCAAAAACCAAATAATGTTCGGGAGTACTATCAAGTGGCTTATACAGTTACTGACGAAAAAACACTTGAGCGTGAAATTTCGGCATTTAGAAATATCCGTGACAATTATCCAAAATATTTGCTCACGTTAGACTTTGACCAAGCGAATATTGGGGGCATTCAAAAAATGAATGTCATCGATTGGTTATTAATTAGGGAATAATTCACACCACACCCACTTTTGTATTAATGTTTTTGATTTTTGCCCCTTGCAATCGTTTGAGAACTGTTGCTGCTGCGCTGCTTTCAACCGCTACCAAACAATAAAAATCTTTGACTTCGATGAGTCCAACTTGGTCTTTGTGCAATTGCCCCACTTTGGTGAGTAAGCCTACCACGTCAATTTTGCTGACTTTATCCTTCTTACCGCGACCAATTTTGATCGTGCGCCACGATGGTGCTGGTATTTCACTGTGTTGTGTTGGAGCATTCCAAGTGGATGTTGTATGAGGTATATAGGTCGGCTTCTTATCGACTTTATTCATCAATAAATAGGCGGTGCCTTCTTTGCCCATGCGCGCTGTGCGTCCGTTACGATGCACAAAGGCTTCTTCCGACAATGGCATTTGGTAGTGCACAATATGTTTGATGGAAGAAATATCTAAACCACGTGCGGCAAGGTCTGTGGTGACCAACACATTGGAACTTCCATTTTTGAATTTGAACAAAGCACATTCACGTTCGTCTTGATCGAGTTTGCCATGAAAAGTTTCGCAAACAATTTTGAAGCGTTGCAAATGGCCTGCAATCCGGTCAACAGCGTCGCGATGATTGCAGAAAACAATGGATGGTTCATTCTCAAAGGTGTGCAATAGGTCATACAACACATCGAGTTTGTCGTTGTCTTCACTGGGCACGATTTTGACTTTAAGGCCAGCAGAGGCATTGACCTTTTCCAAGAAGTTGATCGTGATCGGCTGATGCAATGCAACAAAATTGGGCACCTCTATGGCACGAGTGGCGGAAGTAAGCACACGTTTGTCAATACCTGATAGGGCTTTGAGAATGTACTCCATCTCTTTGCTGAAACCATATTCCAAACTTTTGTCGAATTCATCGAAGATGATCGTTTGAATGGTGGTCGGATCAAACGTTCCTTTTTCTAAATGATCGGCAATGCGACCTGGAGTGCCAATGAGCACAGCGGGTGGAGCAGTCAAGCTATTTTTCTCCATCCGAAAAGCATGGCCACCATAAAAGCAATTGACCTTAAAGGGAGTTTTCATTCCTTTGAAAACCGCTTCAATTTGCAATGCCAATTCACGGGAAGGAGCTAGGATCAAAGCTTGAATGTGATTGGACGAGGTGGACAGCCGACTCAATAATGGGAGCAAAAACCCAAGGGTTTTACCGCTTCCAGTGGGAGATAATAAGATGATGTCTTTCTTTTCGGGAAAGGTGGCCAGCATTTTTTCCTGCATCGGATTCCATGATACAAAACCCATGACAGAACGAATGGCGTCGGGGGAAATATGTTTTTTCTCCATGGTGCAAGGTTACGATTCAAGTGTGGCATTTTGAAAACTTATTGTATGATTACCAAAGAATCTGCACTTTGCTATCAACAGGGAGACTGGCTTATTGGATTCGTCTTCCCTTAAGATGTTTGTTCACAAAACTGATGCTATTTGGGCCAATATCAGGGTCAATATCAAAGCTATAATCTGCTTCAAAGCTATCATCGGGATTGACCCAAAATTTACCTCGAACTTGTCGGCATGGATTCATGTCGGAGGATAACCTTATGAATTTATAACCAAGAGCCTCAATGTTAAGTGTAAAATTACACGAATCACCATCATTAAAGTTGGTGAAGTTGTGTCCATAGACGTAAAAGGAAAGTCCACTGATATCTGGGGTTATATTTAGTTTTACATCAAAGCTATCGTTTGGGCTATCCTGCCAGGCAACACGATATCGTCCATACAACGGATTATCGAACTCATCTACCACATGTATGATCCGAGTTAGAGTATCCATTCCGTTGTCATTTGGAAAACACGCCAAGTCAGGTTCTCCCTGCACGATGAGTGTTAACGGATAACTACCTCCACAGAAGTCATGTCCAAAAACAAAAGAATATTCTTGACTATGTATCGTGTCCGAACCAATGATCCAGGTACAATCCAAACTATCCTGCCTTGCACGAAGCCGAATCAAATCAGATCCAGAATTACCATACGGGAAACAACACACACCATCTGATTCAGCATAAATATATTCTCCTTGAAAAAGTCCAATTCTACCTTCTATGGTAAAATCCGCACTTACCTCTTGGCTTTCCGCACACGGATCCACCGGCTCCTCATAATTCGGACACTCCGGATTCGACGGATCATCGCATTTGTCTTTGCAGCGGTTGCAGCCCACAGTGAGTAGGGTGGCGAGGAGGAACCAAAAGAAACGGTTGTTCATGGGCTAGGAGGTTTGTTCTTCAGTAACAAATATAATAAATGTTCTTACTATAAAGGATTTGTTTTTTGATTGTGCCAATCATCGATTTGACAGCTAAAAGGGAAAGGTAACAAAGCGAATGATTAAAATATTTCCCACAAAAAAACCGACCCCATCAGAGGTCGGTTTGTTTTTTTAATGTAGCCGAACGATCGTTCGGATTAGCAAAATTCTTCGAAAGCCATTTTGAGGTTTTCGGCAATCATTTCTGCTGTACGGCCTTCGATGTGGTGACGCTCGATCATGTGCATCAATTTACCATCCTTGAAAAGCGCAATGCTCGGAGAAGATGGTGGATAAGGCAACATGTATTTGCGCGCTCGCTCTACGGCATCGCGGTCCACACCTGCAAAGGTGGTGGTCAAATGCACAGGTAATTTTGCACTTGTTTTGATGGCGTGTTTAACACCTGGACGCATGCTTCCGGCCGCGCATCCGCATACCGAGTTAAGCACAACCAATACGGTTCCTTCCTGATTTACCGCTTGATCGACATCTTCAACCGTAGTGATTTGTTTGAAACCCACAGCATTGAGGTCTTCACGCATGGGATTGACAAGTTCTGGTGGATACATGATATAAAATATGTGTGTTTGTTATTATTTGGATTGTAATGCGTCGTCAAGCATTTTGCGAATTGCCGCTCCACTGCTCGGACGTGGTGCATCACAACTGATGATATTTCCTTTGGTGTCTATTAACAGAAATCTCGGAATAGAGTTCACCATATAGAGCTTACTCACGGATTCATCAAAGTTTAAACTCTGATGCAATTGCAATCCGCTCATGTCGTTCTTTGGCAAAAAGTTTTCCCACGCTTTCTGATCTTGGTCGGTGCTGATGGAAATGAACTTCACGTTTTTACCGTGGTATTCCGCCTCCAATTGTTTGAGTGATGGTATTTCGCGTTTGCATGGCCCACACCACGTCGCCCATACATCGATATACAACACTTGGCCTTTGAAATCGCTGAGTTTGTAATTTTTGCCGGCAACATCGAATGCAACCGCATCAGGTGCTGGTTCTCCCGGGTACAAATGGGCATACTGCGCTGCAATACGTTTTACGCTATCGATGAGTTTTTGGTCTTGTGTGCACTTCTCGAGTTGCGCAATGAATGGACGCAAATCTGCAGTTCCACAATCTTTCATCACTCCTGGCATCAAATCGGTGATCAGTACGCTTTTGTTTTTAGGCGACGTCACTGCATTGCAAAGGAATTGCAACTGCAATTCGTAGTAGCGCACAATGGTTGTTTCGTTATTGGCGTAGTACTGATTGGTGGCATTCAGCGCCATCCAATTGCCCATAAATTGACGATAGTACGTATCAAAAGCCGCACGCTCGTCGTTGATGTTGAGCGAATTTAAAAACTGATCAAAAGAGGCTGGAAAAGTAGGTGGATTGTTCTGCGATACTTGATTGCGATAGACAATCATTTCATTTGCTTTCTGCCATTGAAACGAAAGTGTTTCCATTTCTTTGAAGTTGCTCACAAAATTGTTTTTGGTTGCATGAAAATCCAATTGACTTGCACGCGCTTGTGCAATGCTATCACGAAACGCCACGAACTTTTCTGGAGTGTAGAACTGACCGGGTCTTGGTCCGTAAATGGAACGCACCGAACGATCAGATTTTTGTTTAGCACTGAGGTATTGGATATATGGCGCGCTGCTACCAATCGTACACTGTACATCAACAAAGCTTTGCGCATTCAAGGTGAGATCTACTTCATCAGCAGGCAAGAAATAAACGTCGACACTTTGTTTACCATGTTCGAAGGTGAAGTAATTACCCGTCATTTGTTCGATGTTGACTTGGAACAAACCGCCTTGTGCCAGACGCAGGGTATCGGTACGGCCTTGTTGCTTCAACAATACAAAATCGCGTTGTTGATTCAAGACCTTACCTTTAACCAGTGTGGCAGGCATTTTTTGTTTTGTGCCCTGTGTCCACGCTAATGTGGTGCAGAGCAACATGCAACAAAGAACTAAGATTTTATTCATTCGTTTATCGGTTGTGTGGCAATGTATAATTCATCCATTTGTTTCTGATCGATGGTACTTGGAGCATCAATCATCACATCGCGTCCGCTATTGTTTTTCGGGAATGCAATGAAGTCACGGATATTGTCGGCACCGCCAAAAAGTGCACAAAGACGATCGAAACCAAAAGCTATGCCACCATGTGGAGGAGCGCCATATTCGAACGCATTTAATAAAAATCCAAACTGATGTTGCGCTTCTTCAGGGCTGAAACCGAGCAAGTCAAACATGCGCGATTGAATTTTGCGGTCGTGGATACGAATTGATCCACCGCCGATTTCAACACCATTTAGAACAAAGTCATATGCATTGGCACGTGCATCACCAGGCGAAGTTTCGAGCAAATCAAAATGATCGGGCTTAGGTGATGTAAACGGATGATGCATGGCAAACCAGCGACCAGCCTCTTCATTCCATTCCACCAATGGGAAGTCCACTACCCAAAGCGGTTGGAATACTTCGGGATTGCGCATGCCCAATCGACCGCCCATCAAAAGACGTAATTCGCTCAATTGTTTGCGTGTGGCCTCGATATCACCACTCAAGATCAATATTAAATCGCCAGACTTAGCGCCTGCTTGAGCAGCGATGTTCTGCCATACTTCCTGGCTATAGAACTTATCTACGCTTGATTTGAAGGTGCCGTCTTCGTTGCACATGCAATACACCAAACCTTTGGCACCGATTTGTGGACGCTTTACCCATTCGGTCAGTTCATCCACTTGTTTACGGGTATAATTCGAACATCCGGGAGCTACGATTCCCAATACCTTTTCGGCCTGATCGAAAATTGCGAATCCATGACCTTGCATCGATGCCGTAAGGTCTTGAAACTCCATACCAAAGCGAATGTCTGGTTTGTCGTTGCCGTATCTGCGCATCGCTTCATCATACGTCATGCGAGGAACAGATGGAATATCAATTCCTTTAACGGTTTTGAAGAGGTGTTTCACCAATCCTTCAAATGTGTTGAGAATGTCCTCTTGTTCTACAAAGGCCATTTCACAGTCGATTTGAGTAAATTCTGGTTGGCGATCGGCGCGCAAATCTTCGTCGCGGAAACAACGAACGATTTGATAATAACGGTCGTAACCACCCACCATCAGGATTTGCTTGAAGGTTTGCGGCGATTGAGGAAGGGCGTAAAACTGACCCGGATTCATGCGAGATGGAACCACAAAATCACGTGCACCCTCAGGAGTGCTCTTGATCAAATAAGGCGTTTCGATTTCTAAGAACGCCAATGAATCCAAATATTTACGGGCTTCTATGCCGATTTTGTGGCGTAGAATAAGGTTGTTTTTTAATGGATTGCGACGCAAGTCCAAATAGCGCCACTGCATGCGCAGGTCGTCACCCCCGTCACTTTCATCTTCAATTGTAAACGGTGGAGTTTTCGAAGCATTGAGCAATTCGATAGACTCGACCATGATTTCGATATCGCCAGTTGGCATTTGGTCGTTTTTCGAAAAACGCTCAACGACTTTACCAGTTGCTTTGATCACGAATTCGCGACCCAGTGTCCGAGCCATGCTCATGACGGCAGCATCCGATTTTCCTTCTTCCAAAAACAATTGGGTGATGCCATAGCGGTCGCGAAGGTCGATCCACAAAAGACCGCCTTTATCGCGTGAGCGCTGCACCCAGCCGCTCAATGTAACTGTTTGACCAATATGAGATGCGCGCAATTCGCCGCAGGTATGACTTCTATGCATAGATATAAATGTAACTTCAATGAATGGGCAGATACGAGACCTGTCCGAATAAAGGTGCACAAAGATAAGGCCACTTGATGTTATCGCGAGGCTTGTTCCTCCTGAAAGATAGGGATGCTAGAATGCCATTGATGGGCCCCCCAATGTTGGGCCTAGTCTGTAAATGAGGTTTTTAAGAAAGGGGTTTTGACCTTTATTGGCCTGTGCTGCCAAATCCACCAGCCCCACGTTCTGTAGAATCGAGGTTTTCGACTGGCGTCCAAAAGGCTTGTGTGAATGTAGCAATGACCAATTGAGCAATGCGTTCGCCATCATTGATGGTAAAGCTAGAGTCACCATGATTGATCAATATCACTTTGATTTCGCCCCGATAGTCAGCGTCGATGGTACCGGGTGAGTTGAGTACG
>JBDKJN010000405.1:0-21941 GCA_039796595.1 Bacteroidota bacterium | reverse complement strand
CCGAATACATCCTGATACAATGGAGGTTGCGGCGACTTTGGCATCACCTTTACGATTTCGCCGGTTTCCTTATTAAAAATACCCGGAGCATGCCATTTGGTAGGGCTGCCTTTTTCGGCTGGCTCATATCCCTTGCCTTTCATGGTCACACAGTGGAGAATTTTGGGGCCAGGGATATCTTTTAGATCATTGAGTACTTTGGACAGATAAACAACGTCATGGCCGTCTACTGGCCCGAAGTATCTCCAACTCAGCGATTCGAAGAGATTACTTTCTTTCACAAATGACCCTTTTAGCGAATCAGAAATTTTGGTGGCAATTTGTTGTGCGCTTGAACCAAATTTTGAAAGCTTGCCCAATAGGTTCCACACTTCATCTTTTACCTTGTTGTAAGTGTGGCTCGTTGTGATGTCAGTCAAATATTCTTTAAGAGCACCAACATTGGGATCGATACTCATACAATTGTCGTTGAGAATAACAAGAATATTTGCATCGCTGATGCCTCCATGGTTGAGTGCTTCAAAGGCCATTCCAGCTGTCATGGCTCCATCACCGATTACTGCAATGATCTGGCGGTCTTTTTCTTGTTTTAACTTGGAAGCTACGGCCATACCAACTGCCGCTCCGATAGACGTAGAGCTATGTCCAACGCCAAAGGTGTCATATTCACTTTCGCTTCGTTTAGGAAAACCGCTGATGCCTTTGTATTTGCGATTGCTTGGAAAATTGTCTTTACGACCGGTTAGGATCTTGTGCCCATAAGCCTGATGTCCGACATCCCAAATGAGTTGATCATACGGTGTATTGAACACGTAATGCAAAGCTACGGTGAGCTCAACAACGCCCAAAGAAGCTCCAAAGTGACCGCCTTTTTCCGAAACAATATCGACGATGTATTGACGCAATTCCTGACTGAGTTGAGGTAGTTGTTCCTCGCTCACATTCTTGCGAAGGTCCTCAGGTACATTAACTTGTGCCAATAATGGGCCGGGTGTAAACGGATTTTGCATAGCTATGCGAATTTAAACAAAAACAACAATGAAGTGGCCAGAAAGTTCTTAGCCCTGATCGAATTCTGCCAAACTTAAATGGACGAATTCTATTGTATCCTTGTGGCCATAATCTCTGTGGTAACTCACAATAAATTGTAAAACCAAATGATGATGCTACGTTTGTTTTTCTTTACGGCCGTTCTAATCGTGGTCAGTAACACTAAAATGAATGGTCAAAACCAATGGACCTGGACATTTGGGTATCATAATCACCTTGGTATTGCTAGCATGGAGTTGGACTCCGCGAAAGGCTCAAATTGGGGTGGTGGACAGGGAATTCACCGCACGAGGGTGATATCGCTGGGCCTGCGATACGGCTTCAGATTTGGCATAGAAGCCAATGCTGGCGGGCACTTCGAAACCGTGAGCTTCAGTTCTAAAAACCAAAGCGCGGGAATAATTACGTATAATCGAATTCTCGGTTGTACAGCCTATGGATTAATGCCAATTAGCGATAGACATCCGATATATATGCGATTGACCTTGGAGTACGGGAGATTATTTCAGGACAATGATGTAGTGACGAATCCAGATGATGAAGAAGACCGCTATCGGTACGATACATTTAAACATCAGCGCAATTATTGGACACCTAATGTTGGTCTTACTTATTGGAAATATCGTTCAATGTTTTCTTGTGGTCTGGGTTATCAATTTACGACTAACACCAATTATTTCGCAAGGGTGGTCATTCAACAGGCTGATGGGGGCTATGCTATCTATAAGGGCACTGGAAATTCGTTGACTTTGAGTTTTAGCTATGTCCATACCATAGGTACAATTAAGAAAAAGCAAAAGGCTAAACCAGTTGAACCTGTTGATTACGAAGTTTTGTCAAAGCGTGAAGCGCGTATGTTGCCAACCTTACACAGCAAGAAAAGAAAGATTCAACTAGAGATTTGGGACAACGGAGACCTGGATAGGGACTCGGTTTCAGTGCAATTGAATGGCGAGCTAATTCTGGCCAATTATGAATTGACAAAACGCAAACAGCGTATTCGACTTACGTTAAACGAGGGAGAAAATCGATTGATTTTTATGGCTCACAATGAGGGTCAATACCCTCCGAACACAGCACATTGTCGCATCAAATTCGGACGCCAACGAAAAATAATTACCGTCGCCTCCGATTTGGATAACAATGCGGGAGTGCTAATCGTGGTTGATTAAGCGTTTACGATGGATAAAATGGATTCGAAAATCTCGCGACCATCTGTATTTTCTAACTCGAAGTCAGCAGCACGCTCTGGGTGAGGCATCATACCAAACACATTGCGTTTGACGTTGCAAATACCTGCGATATTCTCGATTGATCCATTGGGATTGCATTCTTCCGTGATTTTGCCATCCACATCGCAATAGCGGAACATAACCTGATCATTATCGTCCATTTCCATGAGCACTTCATCCGGAGCATAGAAGTTGCCTTCACCATGGGCAATTGGAATCTTATAGGCTTTATCAAAATCGAGATTTTGGCTGGGTAAAGCCAATTTCGACTGTGGTTTTAGATATACGTTTTTGCAGATGAATTTGCGTGTGGTATTATGCAACAACGCACCGGGCAACAATTTTGCTTCACAAAGGATTTGAAAACCATTGCAAATACCCATGACATAACCGCCTCTATTAGCGTGTTTTACCACTTCGTCCATGATAGGCGAAAAACGTGCAATTGCACCACTGCGTAAATAGTCACCGTAACTGAACCCACCTGGAAGAAATACAAAATCGCACTTCTGCAGATCAGTGTCTTTGTGCCACAACTTCACTACATCTTGGTGTAAGATGTCTTGTAATGTGTACACCAAATCTTCGTCACAATTGCTACCTGGAAACACTACTACGCCAAATTTCATAACCTTTGAATTTGGCCGTAAATGTAGTTCAAGGAAGTGGAGCCTTTGTCAAAAAATTGTTCACGATTACTGCTCGTAGATGGGAACAAAGAATTAATCCTTCAACAACTTTTCCCATTTGCTCACCGCAACAGTGGCAACGGCATTACCAACCACATTTGTAGCACTGCGCCCCATGTCAAGGACATGATCTACACCAAATAAGAGGAGAAGTCCCGCCTCGGGGATGTCAAAAGTCGCTAAAGTCCCGGCGATTACAACCAACGAAGCTCTTGGAACACCAGCTATTCCTTTGCTGGTGATCATTAGCGTAAGTAACATAACGAATTGAGTGCCCAAGGGTAAATCAATTCCGTAGCTCTGTGCGATGAAAAGACTTGCAAACGTCATGTACATCATGCTACCGTCAAGATTGAAGCTGTAGCCAAGGGGAAGGGTGAAACTCACAATTTTATTGTTGCAGCCAAAACGCTCGAGCTCCTCCATCAATTTGGGATAGGCCGACTCACTCGAGGCCGTTGAAAAGGCCAGCAGCAGAGGTTCTTTAATACGCGAGAAAAGTGTTTTAATCCGTTGTTTAATCAAAAGATACCCCACAAAGAATAGAATAACCCAGAGCAGGGCTAATCCGAGGTAAAATTCTCCGATGAAAAGTGCATAGGTGGCCAATACGCCTAATCCTTTTTTAGCTACAACGGTTGTAATTGCGGCAAAAACAGCGAATGGGGCAAGGTACATCACCATACCGGTAATTTTGAGCATGACATGTCCTACAGCGTCTAAAGCTTTGATGAGGGTCTCACCCGGTTTTCCAATGGCTGCGGTTGCAATTCCAAAGAGCAGCGAGAAGACCACAATTTGTAAGATTTCGTTTTTGGCCATCGATTCGAACGCATTGTGTGGAACGATGTGGGTGATAAAACCTTTAAGTGTCATAGCACCTTTATCGATACCGGACTCCATCAGTTTCGAGGGTTTGTCGATGTCCATCATCAATCCAGGTTGGAAGAGGTTAACCAAAATACATCCCAACAACAACGAAACAAACGAAGCCGTAATAAACCAAAGCATTGTTTTTCCGCCGATTCTACCCACTGCTTTGATATCGCCCAATTTGGCCACACCCACCACTAGCGTTGCAAAGACCAAAGGGGCAATGATCATTTTGATCAAACTCAAAAAGATTTCGGTAAATATGGAAAGGTATTCCAAAATCTGCTTGAGCGTTGGATCCATGATCTCCTCTTTTTCCGCTGATTTTGCCAATCGCTCATTGGCGCTTTTTGTTTTTTTATCAGCAATAATCAATGAAGCGGCCTTTTCCCATTTGTCTTTGGCGTTCATTGTGCTATCTGCAAGTGTCGCATCGATTTTGGTTTTCAGCCCTTGATTATCGGCGATTGCCATCGACTCTTTTTCAATGGATAAAAGGGCCTCTTCATAAGATTTTCCTTTTTGAGCTGGATAGGCTTGATTAAGCGCAGCACCAACTGCCACTCCGATCAGGAGTGCAACAAAAATCCATAAAGTGAGCTTGTTTGATTTGGTCATAACAGAAATTTGAGTCGGCAAGGTAGATCAAAAAAAGTTGGTGAGATGAATATGTATGGATTGATCCGATGTCATTTCTACCGTTGGCTTATCTTGCGCCATGTGAATCAGCGTCCAGTTTCCTTTGCCAGCGTTCGTCAATCTCCATGGTCTTTTTGGAGCATAGCATTGTGTTGGATGTTTTTGGCCTTCTTTCGTTTTAGCCCTATGCCCAATAAGCCCATCGCGTGGGACACACTGGGTTATTACCTACCACTTGCTTCAACTTTTGTTCACCACGACCCATTTCTTACCGATAAATCGTGGCTGGTGCAATTGAACGAGCGAGAACAACTCACAGGGACACTGTATCAAATTACGGCTTCGCCCAAAGGAGAGGACATGTATTTTTTCTTCTTTGGCTGGAGCTATTGTTATGCGCCATTTTTTGCCGTGGGCCACGCATTGGCCGATTGGCTGGGATATCCAGCGGACGGATTTAGTTTACCCTATACAATGGCTTTGATGATCGGCGGCCTGATTTATTTGGCGGTTGGCTTGTGGTATTGGCGTAAAATTTTGCTCCTCTATTTTGATGACCGCGTTGTAGCGCTAACGTTGTTTATCATAGTGTTGGGTACCAATTTCGTCAATCACACAAGTATCGACAATTTGTCGACAGTTAATGTCTTGACGATGTTGATGGCACTCATGATTTGGAATACGATACGTTGGTACTCCGATGGTTCAGGCAAACATTTGGTGGGCATTTTAGGTGTTTGGATAGTGATGACATTGATCAAGCCAAGTGAAACTTTAGTGTGTTTGATTCCGCTGTTGTGGCAATTTCGTTTGCGTGAACCACGCACCTGGTTTGGTGCTTTTCAACGGGCCTTTGCACAACCCAAAGCGTTGCTAATTGGTTGTCTTGTTGCGGTCATATTATTATTGCCACAGCTTGGTTATTGGTATGCGATGACAGGCAGAATATTTTTTGACAGTTATCAAAACCCAGGCGTTGGTCTCGATTGGACATCGCCCCACATCGTGGATGTCTTGTTCAGTTTTCGAAAAGGGTGGATGGTCTATACGCCTCTAATGGCCTTGGCTATTATCGGATGGATTTATTACTACCGCGAACATCAGCGGATGGCTACTGTACTTGGTGTTTGTTTTTTGGTGTTCTTTTATGTTGTTGCCTCATGGTCAGAGTGGTGGTACGGTGGGGGATTTTCTCAACGCACATTGATACCGAGTTATGTGATATTATCCTTGGGGCTGGCGGCTCTGATCACCCATTTCCAGCATTTCAGAATGGTTTCAAGGGCTGTACTGGCTGCTGTTTTGGTGCTTGGCCTTATGCTCAATCAGTTCCAGTGGTGGCAATTTAAAATGGGAATTCTGGATCCTTATCGCACTACATCGGCTTATTACAAAGCCGTTTGGATGAAGACCGAAGCTCCACCCGGTGCCGATGCTTTAAAATTAGTGCATCGTAATTTCACTGCTGATTTACAATTCGATTCGAGTCATTATACACAGATTGATTTAAGCCGTGTTGTATCCAATCAATATGATACAGCATGGCAATCCTCGGAATGGAGTAAAGAAAAGACTTTTTCCATGGACGCCGTTACAAACAAAGATCACCTATGGCTGGAGAGCGAGGTTGAAATGGAATGTCAATGCACGCCAGATGAAGCCCCTCTATTAGTATATTTTGTTAAACACAAAGGAGTTTATGGGTATCGAGCAACGGCATTGGAGCCAACAGACTCAATGGGGATTTACAGCGGCAAATTTTTGTATATGACGCCTGAAATGCGGAATTATGAAGATGTGATCGGCACACATATCTGGAACCGAAAGGGCATTCGTTTTCGACTGAAAGAATGGAATATTCGTGCGTATCAGCCAGACTCCCCATGGTCAGAAAGGTGATTTTTCTGGTTTCTTTTTCTTGTGATTAGTAGTCGCCAACCGGTCGGCAAACTACATTTGAAGCAAGAGCAAAAGACCAGTATTCCTGTTAGTTAAACATGCTTTTTTGGAATCGTCCTTTGGAATGACACCAGAATTCTGCTAATTTTCACAGCGGAAAAAAGAAAACCATTTATGCAGGTCAATAAGATAAAAGCCCTTATCGTAGACGATGAGGAGTTCGCAAGAGAAAACCTTCGAATGATTTTGGAGGACTATTGCCCGGACGTCGAGTTGATCGGTGCGGCTTCGTCAGCAGATCAGGCGCGCAAATTATTGGAAGAAGAGAAACCCCATGTTGTTTTTTTGGATATCATGATGCCATCTGAAGATGGATTCATGTTTTTGCAATCCCTGAAGGAACGTCCTTTTCAGGTCGTATTCACAACGGCTTTTCGCGATTATGCCCTAAAAGCGATCAAAGAGAATGCGCTGGATTATTTGGAAAAACCGATAGACATTGAAGAGCTACAGAAAGTAGTTGCACGAGTACGGGAGCTTGAAAAAAAAACACCACCGCTCAGTGATGGGCGTATGACGCGCGTTTTGGAGAGTATCGCCTTAACCAATACCGTCGAAAAAACGGTTGTACCAACTAAGGATGGATTGGCTATCGTGAAGAATACCGATATCCTGTATTTGGAAGCCGATGAGAATTATACCACATTATACATCGTAGGCGGCAAGAAATACGTAAGCAGCAAAGGGATAAAGGCATTCGAAGAGAAGTTGGATCCCCAGATGTTTTTCCGGATTCACAAGTCGTTCATCATCAACATTGCACATCATTTAAAAGAGTTCAATCGTACTGAAGGCAATGTGGCTATCTTGAGCAACGGTGCTCAGGTACCGGTGAGTCGCAGAAAACTTCAAGAGTTTTTGGATCGCTTAACTGCGTCAGATCATTGAGAAGATTCCCAGCCATACATTCAATTTCTATAAACCGAATGATGGTTCGGTGTGTGTGTGTGTTGGCCTTTTTTGGACTTAATGCGCTGCAAGCTCAACAGTATGGATATTTAGAATTTGGGTTAAAAGAAGGCCTGGTACAATCCCAGGTCAAGACATTGTTTCAAGATCGAAATGGCTTCTTATGGGCGGGTACAGTCGGTGGAGTATCTCGATTTGATGGGCGTGCCTTTCGAAATTATACACGCCAAGAAGGATTGTTGTCCAATCAGGTCAATGTCATCATCGAGGCTAGTAGTGGTGCCATCGTGATAGGAGGCAATGGAAGTATATCCTTTATCGATGGTGTTGGTATACGAAATGTTGTATTGCCTGATCCATTGACGGATGCCACTGTAAACACCTTGTTTGAACATAAAGACACCCTTTGGATTGGTACCGAGAAGGGCTTGTGCTTCTTGTATAGCGATCAAGTCAGCATTCATCCATCCGAATTAGGATCGTCACACATCAAGTGTGTTTTAAAACAAACGAATAGTGAAACATTGCTGGTGTTGACCAAAGAACAGTTGTTTCGTATGAATGGCACCGGTGTCGCGCTTCATTATTCACCAGCTATCAGCAGTACACAATTTTTCGACATGGCCCATTCCGCTAATGATGAACTGTGGTTGGCCAGCAAGGGAGAAGGATTGATTCTCTTATCGGCAGATGGTTTGCGATCCAGGAATTTTTTGTCGCACACAGAATTATCGACAACCACGATTACTTCAGTGGTTCCTGATCATCAGGGCAATCTTTGGTTGTCAAGCCGCAATGGGTTTTTCAGGTATGATGGTCAACGATTCGAAGCTTTTGACCAGAACAATGGATTGTCTGTAACAGACGTGCGTGATGTATTTATTGATCGTGAAAGCAATGTGTGGATAGCCACGTATGGAGGGGGAGTTCAGCGATTGGCTTCGCGTGAGATGGTCAGTTATACCAAACGAGATGGTCTATTGAGCAATGCGGTAATGTCTGTTTTGGACGATGACGCTTCCGGGTATTGGTTGAGCACGTTTGATGCCGGCTTACATCGACTGCACGGGGATACCATAGTGGCAGTCGAGACGGCGGCACGTAATTCTAGGACATGGTGCTCTATACGTGATCATCAGGGACAATTCTGGTTTGGTACCAGTGATGGATTATTGCAATACGACGGAAAATGGAAATTGTGGACAGAAGACGATGGCCTTCAGGACAATTTGATTTTGTCCTTGTTAGAGGATAATTCAGGTTGTATTTGGGTTGGGACATCAAAAGGAGTCAGTTGGTACCGGGACGGGGTGTTGCAGCCTGTCGTCATAGAAGGCGCACCTGTAAAGCGCATTCGAAGCATGGCCCTAGATAAAACAGGGCACATTTGGCTAGCTACTTTAGAAGGCGTTTATCGGTATGCCGAAGGAGTCTTTCAACATTACGCTGTGCAGGCGGGGTTAACAGAACTATCAACCTACTGCATTGCAATAGACCCTCACAATCGAGCTTGGGTAGGAACTGCTTTTGGATTGTGTATGTGGAACAACGATCGATTTGATTCACGATTCATTTCTACAGTTAACGGAGGCAACGTCATCAATTTTATTCACTTCAACAAGGGGCGTGTCTGGATAGGCACCAATGAAGGAATTTTTATGTCCACTGTTCGTGAATCAAAAAATTTGTCCGATTACTCGTTTTCGCATTACGATATGAATGATGGTTTGGTGAGCAATGAAACCAACCTAAACAGTGCGTATACCGATCGATTTGGTCGTTTGTGGTTTGGTACTTCAGAAGGGTTGATGCTAATGCCGATTGATCTTTTGGATCGACCTGCACTTTTGAGCCCTGGTTTGGTGTTGTCGGATGTACAGATTAATCTGACACCACAGAATTGGAGTACGTATGGATTACAACTGGACCCTCACAATGGGCTTCCTATTGGTTTGGAGTTGAAGCATCAACAAAATGATATTACATTTTATTTCAGCGGGATTAGTGTGACCAGTCCTAAAATGGTGGAGTATCAATACATGTTGGAGGGATTGGACGAGGATTGGAAACCCGTAACTCCTAACGCTTTCGCGACATATAGTGCATTGCCGCATAGATCGTACACATTTGTTGTGCGAACCCGGCACAAAGGTGGAGAATGGGGAGAACCTGTTCGGTATTCCTTTGGCATCATGCCGCCATTTTGGTTGAGATGGTGGTTTATTTTGCTGGAGATAACAGCAATTGCTGGAATTGTTTTTTGGCTTTGGTTCAATCGAAGCCGGGCATTGAAAGCACGCCGTGAGAAAGAGATGTACGAAATGCGCAATCGTATGCTCGCTCTCGAACAGCAGTCGTTGAATAGCAGTATGAACAGGCATTTTATTTTTAATGCCCTCAATAGTATTCAGTACTACATCAATCGCCAGGATCGTTTGGCGGCCAATAAATATTTGAGTGATTTTGCTCGTCTGATACGAAAAAATTTGGACAGTAGTCAAGACAACTTGACCACCCTTGGCGATGAAATCGAGCGGTTGGAAATTTATTTGCGTTTGGAGCACATGCGATTCAGGGACAAGTTTGAGTACAATGTTGAAGTCGATCCTGCGTTGTCACGAGATCAAATCAAGGTTCCTGCTATGTTGATTCAGCCCTTTTTAGAGAATAGCATTTGGCATGGTTTATTGCCCAAAGACGACGGTGATGTTGGACGCTTAACGGTTCGTTTTTGTTTAGTCAATGGCCATGTCGAGTTTGAGATTCGGGATAATGGGATAGGCATAGAAAACAGTTTAAAGCGCAAAACAGGGACGGATAACCATATTTCTAAAGGCATGGAGATCACCCAGAATCGCATAGACTTGATAAAAAAGAGCACGGGGAAGACAATTGAACTTGTTGGTCCTGAGGACATTAGGGGTGAGGATGGCCATTCAAAGGGCACAATTGTTAAAATCAAATTATCTGAAGATTTTCACGAACTTTTTTGATGAAAGTCTTGTATAAATCAATAGTTTACGTATATTTGTATGTGCAATAGAATTGTCTCATGACGAAGTGGATCAAAAATATCTTACAATTACTCGCAATTATCATTGCTCTTGCTTCTTGTTCTAAAGAGGCGGTGATGGGTGATGATTGTGTAGAAATTAAAGAGCATCGCATCGAGGCTGGTGATACTACTCCGTTGAGCGACCCAGGTCTTGCTGGATCGGGAACGGGTGAGTCTGAAGAGGAGCAAGATATTTCGGACGATGATGATGAAGAGGATGATGATGATATTGAGGATATCTCTGATGATGATGACGAAGAAGATGATGATGAAACCGAGAATGTAAGAGGAAGATAAATTCCCATCAAACAATATAAAGGAGGTCAATGAGCTCTTTTTTTTGCTCACATTTCAAGGGCGTGCAATCCACAATAGGAACTTGCTATAAACCATTCCTGTTTTCTTCGGGCTTACACACTCCACGGACAGCGTTGGTGAAGTTTTTAAACCCAAATTCCAAAAATTCATCATGCATTGCCGAATCGCAACAACGTCGGTTTTAATATTATCCATAGTCGATGGAGGCCTGGCAATGAGTTGAGTTGGTATAGTCAAGCCATGATCATTAAAAAATAGAGAGGGCGATCTCAGAGCAAAGCCGAAAAGGATGAATTTACAGCGGTTGCGTGGAGCAAAATTGGCTTATGGATTGTAGCTCGATTCGAATGGAAGTCAGGAATCAAATGGGTTTTCGTGGATTTTGCTATTTGGAAAATCTTTCATGGGATGTTTAATGGTTTGGGTATTGACTGCTACTTAGGATTAAAATAGCATGAATGAGAGCTAAACAGTAGATCCGTTATTTTTTTATGAATTAAAGTTTCCAATCGGATCCAAAATGGATGTTTGAGCGCACTATTCTAATCAAGAGTTTGTTCCGGTTTGTGGGCACAGGTCGCACATGAACTGAAAATGTCTTTAACAAGAAAGAGGACAGACATCGGTATAACCTGACTTAAGACATAAAAAAAGCCTCGGCTATGCCGAGGCTTTAATCTTTAGGTTATGACCTATTATTTTTGAACGATGATCTGGTGGTGCTCAACAGCATCTCCAGTTGTCAAACGCACTACGTATTTACCAGCGGCAAGAGCGCTAATATCAATATTTCGAGCAGTGCCATTTTCAAAGTTCAATTGCTGGCTCATTACAACGCGACCTACTTGATCGAATAAATCGAACTGAACAACACCGTTAACAGCATCATTGCTGATATTGATGAATTCTCTCGTAGGGTTAGGATAAACCGCGAATGCAGATGATTCTATTTCATTTACGCTAGGATAAACGCAAGAGCCATCATCAATTGTAGCGGCAGGATTGTAGTTGATTGCATTTACATCTGTACAACCATAGATTCCACCAGCAGAACAGTTTTCTGTCAATACAGGTGAAGTCAAGAAACAATCAAGTGTATTCGAGCTAACAAGAATCACTACTTGTTGGTCATTCGGGAATGGTCCCATAGTGAACGATCCCGGTAGACTCATCACTTGCTGTTGGTTATTCAAATTGTTCGTGATGGTATAAGGACCACCATTGCCCAATGCACTAACTTCAACATCTACGTAGTAATTGTTGAGATCGCCTTGTTGGCAATGCACTTGATAGAACATTGAAGGATAGATACATGTGTAAATACAAGATCCATCATTAACGGTCGCAATTGGATTATAGTTCAACGCGTTATCATCAGTACACCCTTCGATTTCCTCATAAGAGCAACTGCCATCATCAATAGTAGCGCTTGCATCGTAGTTTGAGGCGTTAGGATCTGTACAACCCGCACAAGTGATGTATTCACATGTTCCATTGTCAAAAACAGCCAATGAATTGTAGTTACAAGCATCAGCGTCAGTGCAACCTTCGCTTAAGTTGTAAATGCAAGAGCCATCATTGATTGTTGCAGCTGGATTGTAATTCAAAGCAGTTGGATCTGTACAACCCAAAACTTCGTTGGTTTCGATACAGCCATTGAATGGAGGTAAACCACCGCTACATACGTCATACGGATCGAAACTTGGAGAGCCTGCGATATCATCACAGTCATATCCCCACGTACTACAGTTGAAATTCACGTCTTGACCAGCCCATTGATAGAAGCCGTTATCTGCAAAACCATCGCCCAACCATGCGGTTACACCGATGCTGTGTTGAGTACCGTCACAGTCACAGACTTGAATTTCGTTGAGACAGTTACCTGAGTTGAATTCATAAAGATAAGACGCAGCACCATCATTGGTTACGTAGTAAATCACATAATCAGTATTCGGCTGTAAGTTATAGAGGTGACCTTGGTCGCCGCTACCATATCCGTAAACTGAAAGATCTAATGGTTCGAAGTCGCCTCCATTCATTGAGATAAATAAGGTTTCTACAGTGCATGGTCCGTTGAAATCGAACGTATAGCTGATATGAGGAGTAAGTACGTTGTTGTAAGAGTAACAATCCTCTTCAGTGATGGACATTGTAAGTTCATCGCAAACCGTTTGTGGACCTACGCAATATTCATCGAAATAGCTGTAGGCAAATGAGTTGCCGGCAGCCGTGATAACGTATTGGTTGAGCGACCAATCCCAAACACCGAAAGCACCGTCAGTAGCGCAATCCAAAGAGCTCATGCCATCACCATACGAATCGGTCACCTCAAAGGTGTAACAACCAGCAGGAAGACAAAGACTGATTGTGTAGAAGTTGTCTTCTAATGTAAACGTCCCGGCAGGAAGCGCCATGACCATAGCACCCATTTCGTTATAGACATTAACACCAGTTTCAAGTGGGAAACAATCGGTGGTAACGTCAATATCCATATTGTAGCAGAACTCATCTACGCAACCGTTTGCTGGAGGCAAGTAACCTGAGCAAACACCATATGGATCGTAATAAATTTCGTCAGCAGCTAAGCCATCACCGCAGTCAAAGCCCCATGTTGCACAACTGAAGTTAACAGGCAAAGTAGGATCATTATTCCAGAAATAAGTACCATTGTCTTGGAAACCGTCACCCAACCATCCGGTAGCTTCAATTGGTAATTGAGTACCAGCACAGTCACAAATTGTTTCACCAGATAGACATGCATCGGTCACGAAGTTGTAAATTGGTGATTCTGCTCCATTGTCAAGTACGTAATAAACGCTATAGTTGGCGTCTTGCACATTGAAATAAAGTTCGATTAAATCGCCAGAGGTTAGTCCGAAACCGCTTAGATCAAGATATGTGTAAGCACCGCCATTTACGGATGAGTAGATCCCTGCAACAGTGCAAGCACCTGAGTAAGTAGCGATAATTGTTCCAGATGGCGTTTGTGATCCATCAATGGTCTCAACACAACCGGTGTTGAAGTAGTCAATATCGAGGTTTGAGCAGGTTACTGTTGTGCAATTACCTGAAGAGAAGGTATAGTTTGACGATTCAGTGCCATCGTTCAATACGTAATAATAGGTATGAACAGTATTGTCTTCATTCACAAGAATGCCGATTGGGTCACCACTGTAGAAAGTACCTGTAAGTACAACTTCAGTCCAACCATTGAGTGGGGTGTAGAACCAGATCGAATAAACTGAGCAATCACCAGTGTAGTTGGCGTAGAAGTTGATGTATTCCGCGTTACCTTGACAGCCTAGTGAAGATGTGTTAGAACTAACGAATGCACAACTGTTGATACAAGCACCTGAAGTGTAGTATTGAATTGGGGCAACTGTACCATCACTCAAAACAAATTCGAATTGGTATTGAGTTGACATTTCATACAGGTAGAAATTGATCATATCACCTGAAGTATAAGCCCATGCAGTCAAATCAGTGTAGTTCCAACCGCCGTCGAGGGTATAAATCCAAACCCCGGCGATGGTGCACCCGCCTGTGTAGTCTACATACAATGAAACTTCTTCAGCATCTGACCAGCAGTTGTAGAAGTAAGCGTCTGTATTAAAAACTGAACATGTTGCAGCACAAGCTGTGTTTTGCGTCACGTTGAGTATACCGTTGATCTGGTTTGATGTACATGGGAAGGCGTCGATGACTACCTCCATTGTGCCATTATAATTTGAAGTAAAATCAATTGAAGAAGGACCTGCGAAAGTTCCACAACCGTCATCATCGTACAGAATGAAATCACCAGTGGCTTGATCAAAAAGGGTCAATTGCGAATCCCAGCTAGTACCACAAAGCGATACTGTGTAGTTGGCACCGTTGCACACGTCCAAGGTGTAATAATCTCCACCCCAAACATTGTTTACAGTATATGTGTCTCCGACAAAAGCTGGAGTAACATCACCATAGTTGGTGTTATCGTTTGCACAACCGCCGCCGCAGTCTGTAAATTGATAAATTGTCAGCGTGCCATTGGTACTATTGGAAGTGCAACTGTAGAGATCCACCACAACGCGAATGGTGCCAGATAGCGTTGCTACCCACGTTAGCTCAGAGGCTGATTCGGTTAATCCATCATTACAACCATCGTCATCATAAGCGAGGTAATTACCTGCAGCATCATAAAGTGTGATTTGTGAATCCCAACTTGTACCGCACGTAGAGAATACATAAGTTGCACCTTCACAAACATAAAAATTGATGTAGTCCCCACCCCATACGTCGAGGATTTGCGAATAGTCACCAGCTTGGCTGGTTGACATTGTGACATTGTACAGAGTATTATTGTTAGGGCATTGCGCGTGAGCCTGATTGGAAGCCCATAACGACAATACACAGCACAATAACCCAAACAAAAGTCCTTTTGTAGATTTCATTTTCATGGCTTAGTGTTTAATTGATGTGATAAAAAAAGCGGACAAAAGTAGAAGAAAATCGCCTAAATTGCAATTCTTGGAGACCAAAGTCATCTTTTAACATTTGTCCTGAGCATTAAAGACGATGAACAAATGATTTTGGCTTTCCAGTGCTTGCAGGTATTTGATTTGGCAATCAAACAGTTAAGGTGTTATTTTGAAGAAGTGGAGAATTTAGTCATGCGTAAACTTTTTTTGAGCATCCTTGGAGCGCTGTACCTATGCATGCATTGTACCGGGCAATACTACAATGAGTGGATTAATTATAACGCCCCACACGCGGCCTTTCCTGTGGTTCAGACAGGATGGTATCAAATAAATTACGCTCAGCTTTTGCAGGCTGGATTAATCAATGGCAGTATCAATCCCAAACAATTTCATCTTTTCGCTGCGGGAGCCGAGGTCCCGTGTGAATTTTATGGCGACGGCGATGATGTGCTTGAGGAAGGTGAATACTATCTGTGTTGGTTGCAGGGTCATCACGGTGAGATGGAGGTGGGCGCTTATCTCGATGAAGCAAAGCGTCCAGACAGCGGATATAGTTTGTTCAATGATACTCTTTATCATTATGCGTCAGTGAGCAGCACTTTCGCCCCTTGGATATCGCAAGTTGCCATGCCTGATAATCCCATAGTGCCGGCCCATCCAGACATCATCTATGATATAACACATGCACTTCATCAAAACTATTACATCGGGCGTGCGGATAACAATGGAATTTCATTGCCCTCCTATGACGAAGGCGAAGGCTGGTTTGATCCTGCATTCGGTACATCCGGGTATGCGGTACAAATAGCAACCCCACACCGCAATGCGGCAGTTCAGAGCGTTGAATTTAGTTGGAAAGTGGCAAGCGTAAATTCTGCTTTGGGCATACCCAATCATCATCTGCAAGCGGGATTCGATAATAGTTTCCAGGTTTATTTTGATACTACTTTTACTGGACATAAGCTGATCAGTAAAACGTTTATTCAAAACGCCTCGAACAATTTCAATCAGTTGACTTTTGGTTTTAGGGCCATCGATGATTTAGGCGTTGCCAGTGACATTATGGCGCTTGGTTCACTGCGATGTTCGTACCGACGAATGCCCGTTTTTGATGACGGCAATCAGCATCAGTTTCGTGTTGAGGGTATAGCTGGTGCCGATTGGACAACATTGAATCTGAACCTCGACAACTATCAAAACCCGATGGTTTATGCGGTTGAAGGAACAGTCACGCAACAATTACCTTACGTGTTATCGGGCAATAACTTGCAGATTTGGATTCCGTGGAATGGGGAACAGAGTCAAACACTGATGCTGTGTGAGAAGAGTGAAATTCCATTGGTTCAAAACATGGCTCCCCTCGCGATGGTGGATTTTGTATCTGAATTTTTAGCCGGTGATTTTGTTTTGCTAACACATCGGAAATTGCTCCCTGCAGCCACCGATTATTCATCATTTAAAGAGGCGAATGGTCATTCGGCTCACACGATTGACGTGGAACAATTGTATCATCAATATGGCGGTGGCGTCATGAAAAATCCACTTGCCATTCGCCGATTTTTGAGCCGACTAATTGCGGAAGACAAAAAACCTTCTCATTTGTTTATAGTTGGTAAGAGCATTCATGAGGCACCGGTGAGCGGTGAGTCTGGGGCAAGAAACACTCCAGACTGGTATGCTCAGAATTTGGTGCCCACATGGGGCAATCCGGGCAGCGATGTTCTATTTACTGCTGGACTTGATGGCACTTTGTATGAGCCGGCTATTCCGACGGGGCGGTTAGCAGCCAACACAACTCAAGACGTTTGGAACTATCTCAACAAGGCCGTAGAACAGAGCACGCAACCCGCGGCAATGTGGCGCAAGAACATTATGCATTTTGGTGGTGGAAGTATCGCCTATGAACAGAACATCTTTCGAAATTATCTCAATGCATATAAAATCACGGCCGAAGGACTGCATCTTGGAGGACGAGTTCATAGTTTTTTTAAGAATACATCGGAGCCCATTCAGTTGAATGTTTCGGATTCCATTCAAACGTTGATCAATGAAGGTGCTTCAGTGATGACATTTTTTGGACATGCCAGCAGTACCGGCTTTGATCAGAATATTGATGCGCCTGAGAGTTACAGCAATCAAGGTAAGTATCCTTTGCTCATTGGTAATTCGTGTTACACCGGTAACATTCATTTGGCCAGCTCACAAAGTGCGAGCGAGCGATTTGTAATGGCCGCTAATAGAGGAGTAATCGGATTTTTAGCCAAAGGAGACTTAGGCATACCTACCTATTTGGATATATATACATCCAATTTATATCGGCATTTATTTGATGTGAGTTATGGCGCGAGCATTGGAGAATGTATGCAGCGGGCGGTTGCCGATTTTCAGAGCAACAATGACTTTTATGAGCAGAATGTAGCGCAAACCTTTATGTTGCATGGCGACCCAAGTGTTGTACTGTTTCCTTTTGATGAGCCGGATTTTAGGATTGAAACGCAGGACGTTCATTTGCCCGGCATTCAATTGGCTGCATCGCCAGAGAGCCGCGAGGTTAAAGCGTGGATAACGAATGCAGGTAAGGTGAGCACATCCAATTGTGAGATTCTATTGGACCATTTGCGTCCCGACGGTACGGACACCACCTACGCGCAATCGATAGCAGGTATGTATTATGGCGACACGGTTACCTGGAGTATCCCTGGTCTGCAATTGGTTGGTCAGCATCTTTTTACAGTTCGCATCGATTTGCCGGCACAACTAGTGGATGAAGTGGAAGATTTTTCAAATAATGTCGTCAGCAATTTAAGTATTGTGGTAACCGATGGAGACATCCGTCCGGTTTATCCATATCCTTTCGCGGTGATTGATGAGAGTCAGCCCATATTGCGTGCGAGCACAACATACGCATTAGAACCTCAGCGGGCGTATATATTGCAGGTGGACACAACGCCAATGTTCAATTCAAATTTGTTTTTTGAAACGCAGCAAACACAGTTGGGTGGTGTTTTATCATGGCAGTTGCCATTTGTTATGCAAGACAGCATGGTAGTATTTTGGAGGTGTTCACCAGTGGACATCGTTCCGCGTTGGCGCACGAGTTCCTTTCAATATGTAGCCAATCGCCGTGGGTGGGGGATGCAGAATAGATATCAGTTCGAAGCCTGCAGTTCGGGAGGTGTAAATTATTCGCCAGAAGAAGGGCAGTGGGATTTTGAGACTGCTTCAGCACAATTGAAGTGCGAAGTGTATGGCGGTGCTGATAGTTACTTTGAAAATTTGGCCACCCGCTATCAACTGAATCTCGACGTACAAGAGTATGGAGGCTATGGTTATGGATTACCAGCCATAATGGTGGCAGTCTTGGATAGCGCTACACTTTATCCTTGGTTGAGCAATTACAATGGGCTAAGTCCAGAACATGAGTTTGGCAATACATTAATAAGTGCTAATGCCCGAGGAAGGCAAGAGAAATATTTTATTTTCCAGCAAAATGATCCCGTTCAAATGCAAGGGTTGGCCGACATGCTGGAATCGGGAATTGAGCCCGGGCACCATGTATTATTGTATTCATGGATATATGCGTTACCCGATCTTTGGACAACAGCATTGACAGACGCATTCATGGATCAGGGATTGGCCAATTTATCATCGATTGGTGATAGTCTGCCATTCATTTATTATTTCAAAATGGGACATCCAGAAACGGTGAGTGGGGTAGTGGGATCTAGTTCGGACGCGTTTTTACAATGGACCGGACAATTGGAGGGAACACAGGGTGTTGGGTGGTTTGAAGCACCTTCCATCGGACCATCGGATGAGTGGCTGTCGGCCGAATGGGCATTCGGTTCACAGGAACTATCGGCGTCTGATGAGCTGTTGTGTCAAATAAAGGGACGCAGTCCTGCTCCCACGACTTTGCTTGTTGGCTCTCAAAATGAGTGGGTCATGAATGATCAAAGCCTGGAGAATATCAATGCTATTTCGTATGAATCATTAAGTATACGAATGGCGTTGACGGATAGCGCATCAGGCACATTACCAGATATTCGACGACTGCATGTTTGGTACAATGAAGCGCCTGAGTTTGCAATGGACGCTCATGCCGGGTTTGTGTTTTCAGACGATACTTTGAATGAAGGAGAAACACTGCGTTTGACGGTGCCAGTGCGCAACATGGGGTATGTTACAGGCGATAGTTTGTTAGTGAGTTATCGCGTTCTCGATGCAAAAGGCAGATTGCATAAAATACCTTATGCCATTCAAGATCCGCTCGCGCCTAATGCGGTATTGATCGACACAATTGCTTTGGCGACAAATGGATTCGTAGGCTTAAATCGCTTGATCATGATCATTAATCCTAGGGATTCCATTACTGGAAGGCAGCATCAGAAGGAGCAGTTTGAATTCAACAATACGTTGGAGTGGTTATTTTATGTCAAAGGAGATAAAACGCCGCCGATTTTGGAAGTAACAGCTGACGGACGCCATATTTTGAATGGAGAAATCATTTCGGCTACCCCAGAATTATTAATCAGTTTACGGGACGAGAACATTCATTTACTGATGAATGCGTTGAGTGATACATCTGCTTTTAGGGTTTATTTGACACAGCCTAATGGCCATCAGATTACATTGCGATTTGATGATCCGGACGTAGAAATTGTACCTTCAGATGGCAACGGTAGACCATATCGAATTTATTACCGGCCATCGAGGTTGCAGGATGGGTTGTATTCGTTACGCGTGCAAGCCGCAGATAAGAGCGGCAACCTGAGTGGTGCATTGGATTATCGTATCGATTTTCGCGTGATCAACGCGGCTAGTATTACGGAGATGATGAATTATCCAAACCCATTCAGCACGTCCACTCGATTTGTGTTTACCATTACAGGTTCTGAAGTACCTGATGAAATCAAAATACAAATTATGACGATTGGAGGTAAAGTGGTGCGGGAGATATTGGCTGATGAACTGGGTCCATTGTATATCGGTCGTAATGTTACGGAATACGCTTGGGATGGGCGAGACGAGTTTGGAGATGTTTTGGCCAACGGAGTCTATTTGTATCGAACGGTTGTTCGGTATCATGGAGAAGAAATGAAACATTTGGAGTCGGGAGCGGATGCCTATTTTAAGGAAGGATTTGGCAAGATGTATTTGATCCGATAAAAATCGGCAGATTATTTTAGTCCGCTTGGAAACGAAGGCTTTCCCAGTACCATCGCGGGCATGGAGTAACAATGGAATGAGCCGTGCACATAGTTTTTTTAATAGAAGCAGTACGGTGATCAAACAACTGTATCACATATGGCGAAGCGACCAAACAGCAGCCTATGGAGCAGTCCCTAACATTCTTCTCACTGAGATAAATATCATTCAATGCGCTTGCACGGCTCCACATTCTTCTATTATCATGAGTGCACAAACAAAGTGTGTTTCCTAAACCGAGCTCTAGCGGAGCGACCTTACGTTGGCGGCGCATGCCGCGATGATATTCGTTTTAGCACGATTAATGCTTACACCTTATGAATTATCGGATAAACGGTTTCGCTCCCATTTGTACAATTCGTAACGGATGTATGAATATTCAATGAGAGCTATTGGTCATAAATGCGATAATGTTTACTTCATCAAAAGAGGTGACAGAGTCCGCAGAGCCTACTTTAGTCTGTTTCGTTATGCATCCCTTAGGCATTCCGCTCAATTACTTGAGATCCCTCTCTACGATCGGGAGGACAAGGTTTTCACGGTTCACAAGACTTGGCCTTGAGGTTTCATTGGCCCCTGGGGAATCATACTGGCCAAGCTATACATATGACTTATCGATTGTCTTCCCGGAACTCGATTCAACCGAGGTGAGGGATCTCGCGCATTGTTCCGAAATCTCTTAGTGAAGGGCTTAAACCGTTTATCCGAATGAGTTATTAATATGGGTTCTGTACGTAAGTAATGCGCTCTACAAGCTCGAGCGGAGACCTTTTGTTGGCAAGGGAAGTTGCGGAGGAATCATGTAAAAACAGAAGAGGCGATACCGAAGTATCGCCTCTTTTGCTTTTTAATCACATATATCAATATTGATTATTCCACAACCATTTTGAATGTTGTGAAACGATCGCCATCTGCAAGTTGAACGAAGTACAATCCATTAGCCAAAGGAGCTGGAGTTTGAATTGTTGTGTTGATATAACCATCTACATTGTAAGATTTGCTGTAAACAGTTTTACCTAGCGCATCCGTAATAGTAACACGAACAGCTGGGTTGTTCAAGTTGATTGCATTAAGGATGAAACCATTACCATCGTTTGGATTAGGATAGATAACTGCTTCAGCATTTTCCTCGTTGATACGTTCATCGTTTTGCTCTTCCATATCGAAAGAAGGCGTATCAGCCAATACAGATCCACCAACAAAGATGATGTGTGCAGTACCAAAAGTACCAGGAACAATGCCACCTACACCGTAATTCGGTCTAACACGAACGCTATAATACGTTTGTGGTTGAATCGCTTGATTCGACGGATTAGTTCCAGATGGAAGTGTCAATGGAATGATACGAGAGTTGTGTGTAGATGTGAATGAAATACCGGTAGAAGTATTGTCATTGCAACCAGCAACTGGAGTGAACTCAAAAGTATAGTTTGTTACACCGCAGTTGTAAGGGTCTGTGCGCAAGAATGAAGTTGGCAAAAGCGTAGCAGGAGCGTTGCAACGTTGAGAAGCACGCACTTGGATGTCGCTAGCTGCATCAATAGTAACTACG
>JBDKJN010000404.1:0-6627 GCA_039796595.1 Bacteroidota bacterium | reverse complement strand
AAATGCCGATATAATCGGATGAATCTAAATTTGCCGCCTCCATTAGAGCTTCCATCAATTCGAAGGTGCGATCCCCGCCACCAATAATAAACAGTTTACCTTGACTTGGCGTGGGTTTGGGTTTGACGATTTCTTCGGGTTTGTTGCCACATGAAGAGAAAATCACCGCTATCAGTACGATTGACGCAAAATAAGTGTACTTCATATTAACTGATGGATTTTGTGAATTCGTGCCAATTCTTTTTCTATTTCCCAAGACATTTTATCGTCTGGATTACCGGCCTTCAGTTGTACAATCAGTTTGCCGGTATCGATCATGTCGCGTGTATTAACTTCTTCTGGCAATGCGTTGTAGTGCTCACTGAAATGCATCATAAATATCACCATATAATAGTCTTGTTGCAAAGCAAGTGATGCGGCGGCATGGCAAAGGGCAGCAAAACTCTGTGCACTCGTCAATGCCAAGCGTAGTTCGCTCATTTTGGCTTCGTACATTTCAAGGAATCCTACTCGATCAGTCATAGCAACCGAACCAAACGGAACTTCGTTGGTTTGCGGATCTAAAGTGGATTCAAGCTGAACAAAAGGCTCAAGTACTTTGATTTTTTTGCGTATTAAAGAGGGCACGGAAAACTTCTGCAAGAAGTCTTGGCGGGCGTCGAAGAGTTTTTGCTCGTAAGCTTCTTGAAGCTGCTCGGTGCTGCAGTCGGATGGCAGATGCAACAAAGTTTGTATCGAAGGGGCTCCAGTCATATAAAGGGATTATTCGCTACTAATTTAGCAATTCTCGTGCATTTGCAAGCGCAGCTTCACTTTTGGTTTTGCCACTGATCATTTCGGCAAGTTCAGTTATCCGGTCGTCGTTATTCAAAGCTTCAACGTACGTAAGGGTTTGACCATTTTCTATTCGTTTCGAAACCTTGAAGTGATGTTCCGCCTGACCGGCAATTTGTGCAAGGTGGGTAATGGTCAATAGTTGCATCCCTTGACTCATGGACTTGAGGACTTGACCAATTTTTTTACCCACTTCTCCGCTCACCCCTTGATCAATCTCGTCCAAAATGAGAATCGGTAAAGCACGTCTTTGGCTCAGTGTAGCTTTAATTGCAAGCATCACCCGCGAAATTTCACCACCACTTGCGACTTTGTTTAGCGGTTGCAAGGCGACACCTTTATTCGCGCTAAACAACCATTCGATTTCGTCTGCTCCCAATTGATGCCATTCTGTCGAAGGCTTGATGTCGAATGTGATAGTTGCTTGCTCCAGCCCCAATTCCTTAAACCATTTTTCAATTTCCCGTGATGCTAGTTTTGCGGCGGAAGTTCTTTGTTTGGTCAACTCCGTCGCGAGCATACGAAGGTTTTCATGCTCAGTCGTCAATTGCGATTGAATAGCCTTGATTTTATCTTCCAATGCAGAAGTGTTATGAGTAAAAGAACGCAATTCATCTTCCAAATGAATCAGTTCCTCGACCGATTGCACGCGATGTTTTTGTTGGGCATGGTAGAGGGCAGATAATTGTTCGTTGATGAGGTCCAAACGAGCTGGATCTGCCATCACTTTTTCAGAGTAGTCACTTACTTCTGCCGACAGTTCCTTTAATTCCAAAAAAACACTTTGCAACCGTTCATCCATTGCACTAACGATAGGGCTATAAGCACTTACTTTCTGCAATGCTTGCCGAATCTGACGCAATTGTTGCAAGGCACCGTTTTGGTCGTCGTCCAGACCGCTTTGCACATGATTAAGTTGTTGGAGAATGCTATCTGCGTGACCCAACTGATCTCGTTCTGACTCTAGGTTTTTTTGATCGATTGAGCGCAATTGCAATTGTTCCAGTTCATTCAGTTGAAATAGCCGATAGTCTTGCTCCTTGAGCATCTGATTCCAGGCTTCTTCAGTTTCACGAAGGTCGTGTTTGATTTTTTGGTAGCTATGGAAAGAGCTGGAGAATTGATTGCTTAATGTCCCGTCTTTCAAAAATGCATCCACAAGACCGAAGCGAAAACTTCGTGCTGAGATCAGTTGGTTTTCATGCTGACTGTGGATATCAATCACGTGGTCGCCGAACTCTTTGAGAATGTGCAGTGCAACAGGGGTGTCGTTGATGAAAGCTCTGCTCTTGCCCCCTGGTGCTATTTCACGACGTATCGTTGTTGAATCATCATGGTCCAAGTCGTGTGCTTGGAAAAAATCTTTTAATGATGCGGTACGAATGTCAAAGGTCGCCTCAATTACGCATTTGGCTTGGGCATTGAGCAAGGCCTTACTATCGGCCCGTTCGCCTAAGAGCAAACCAAGAGCTCCCATGATAATGGATTTTCCGCTTCCGGTTTCACCCGTGATGGCGGTAAGTCCCGACTTCAAATCCAAACGCACATGTTGGATCAGAGCATAGTTGGTAATTTCAATTGAATTAAGCATAACAACTTCAACAGGTATTCATGGCTTTATTCATCTCTTCAATGTGCAATACTATTGGCCTTCTTCAATCGAATGTCACGATTGAAAAACGAACATAGAGATGCATCAGAGGATGATAGTTGAGTAGAAATGGGTTTGTTGTCCCAAACCACGCAACATAGCGAAGTTACTACGCCTGCGCGCTATCTGTCACGCATCTTTATCGAATGTGTATATTTTTTGTGGACTAACTGCCTTGGGCCAGTTTGTCGTATTTAGATATGTTTCCAGGGTCAATCAGTTTGCATAGATCGACTACCACTTTGCGTTCCTCGGAAGTGGTTGGCTTATAGACATTAACAATCTCGTCTGATTTGGCATAAAAGAACACTTGCATATTGTAAGACGAGGGCTTGATTTTGTGCACGTTTTTTAGACCGAGTAATGCGGCAGTCATCGTTGTGCGGGCACCTGCTGCATCCAGGAACATTTTGTCCATACCGTGACGATGATAGTTGTACAAACATTCGCGAATAGGCTTGAAGGTTTGAGTAAGCAAATTTTCGATCAGATGATACCGATTTTGTTGTCCTTCCTGCGTGCTGAGCCAGCCTTTTTCGGGAGCTGTTTGCGCATTCGTCACGATGGTTTGACAAATCAGCAATTGTTCTGTGCCTCCTTCCATCGAAAACGTGTCGTTGTCCAATCCGATTATCAAGTGAGCATAGAAAGCCAATGTGCTGCTGAGATTGTCGCGATGTTGATCCAATCCCCATTGAATGAGGGTGTTTTCCTGAAAGGTGAACTGAAAATCACGGTCGTTGAGGTTAAGCACTGGAGATTTGTAGTCGCTGTTATAGACTGGTCGGCTGCTGCTTACCTGCAAGGATGCTTTGAACGTTCGCGCATCCATTTGTTGTTCGATGGTGATTTGTAATGAACAGTCAATCCGTTCTTCGTTGGTGTAGTTTTCTTTGGTCCATTTTCTCGAATTCATGAATTCCTGTATGGTGGATTCCATGGTTTCGAATAGGGATGGAGGCGAATTGACTTGTTGTGGCAAAAGGATGTTTACCGAACAGTTTAACTCTTGCGCCTGAAGTACAGACGTTTGGACAAGTATAATAAGGGTAATCCAGACTAATTTTTTCATGGTTTATTCAATAAGTCGATAGCGGCATCGACAATTATCTCGGCTACTTTTTGCTTGCTCATTAACCCAAAGTCATGCGAAATATTGTCCGGCCAAATTAGTGAAATTTGGTTGGTATCGGTACCAAATCCGGCGCCTTCATTGCGCAGAGAATTCAACACAATCAAATCCAGGTTTTTCTTACGCAATTTTTCAGCCGCATATTCTTTTTCATTGGTCGTTTCGAGGGCAAAGCCTACGATTTTTTGAAATCCTTTTTTGCGTTGTCCAAGAGTGGCAGCGATATCTGGATTCTTTACAAGTTCCACGGTCAAAGCATCACCTTGTTTTTTTATTTTTTCTGAGGCTTGATGTGCGGGTCGATAATCAGCAACGGCTGCACTCAAAATGGTGAGGTGACAGTGTTCAAATTGACTCAGGCATGCTTCCAGCATATCATTAGCACTTTCCACGGGATGTACAACAATACCGGGATGCTGGACGGATAAGTGGTTGGGCCCAATGACCAGGTGAACCCGAGCTCCTTTGTTGGCAAGTGCGGTGGCCAATGCATATCCCATTTTGCCTGAACTATAATTGCCTATGAATCGAACGGGATCTAATTTTTCATACGTTGGCCCGGCCGTAACCAACACCTTCTGGCCTTTGAGTGGGAGAGATGGATGAAAATGATCGATCACGGCATCAAGAATTTCCTGGGGTTCGGCCATTCGACCGGTTCCAACAAGTCCGCTGGCCAATTCACCCTGCCCCGGAGCCAGTATTTGATGGCCAAAGTCTTTGAGTTTTCGGAGATTCTCGCGGGTTCCACCGTGCAAAAACATATCGTGATCCATGGCAGGTGCGATCATGACGTGACTACGGGCACTCATGTAGGTGGCCAAAAGAAAGTTATCCGATTGACCATTCGCCATTTTGCTCAACGTGTTTGCCGAAGCCGGGGCCACAATAATGAGATCTGCCCATAACGCAAGTTCTACATGATGATTCCAAACGCCGCTATCTTTGTTTTCAGTAAAATCAGAATACACGGGGTTTTTGGATAACGTCGAGAAAGTGAGAGGAGTAATGAATTCCAAAGCACCCGGCGACAGTACTACTTTGACTTGCGCTCCATTTTGTACGAGTAAACGCACCAAGTAAGCGGCCTTGTAGGCGGCTATGCTTCCAGTAACAGCGAGTAGCACTTTTCTGTTTTCCAACATCATACCGTCAAAAATAGCGAAAGATGGCCGAAGCCATCTTTTGTATTGTTTTATTCCATTAATCCGTTGAGATTATTGCTCTTCTGGATAGCGGAAATAGATTTGTTTTTCTTCCAATTCATGAATTGCGATGCTACCTGGCTTAGGCATACGCTCGTAATGTTTAGAAATTTCGATTTGCTCGCGGTTTTCGAAGATTTCCTCGAGGTTATCAGAATGGCTGCCAAATTCTTCAAGCTTTTGGCTTAACTCCTCTTTCATTTCTTTAGAAATCTGATTGGCGCGCTTTGACAACAATACTACTGTTTCAAAAAGATTGTCATTCACCATACCGTCAAGTTTCACGGTGTCGCGAGTAATTGTTGTTTTAGCCGCCTGGCTATTTTTGAAGTTGCTCATCTACTTTGTATTTGTAATTTGAGGTGTTTGCGTCAATTTTTCTATCTCCGAACGGCTATTGTCATAAATCCGTTCTGCATCCTTTATATACTTGGAGTTAGGAAAAAGGTTTGCAAATGTAATATAAGAATCCATAGTTGCGCGAAATCGCTCAATCTTCTTGCTATCAACACTGCCTTTTGCGAACTCATAATGGCTCTGAATGCTCAAGAATAGTAGCTCCTCGCGGAATTCACTCATCGGATACTCTTGGGTGAATCGCTGAATTCGTGCGACCGCTGCTTGATATTGTCTCGTCTTTACGTACTGTTTGCAGATGTCTACATCCTTGATTTCTAGCTTCTTATTAAGGTTGGTGATCATTTTGTTGGCCGAGTCCCTCAATATGCTGGTAGGATACTTGTCCAAAAAGAGCTGATATTCGTCAATTGCTGTTTTGGTGTCGGTCTGGTCCAAAGAACTCTCTGGGCTGACTTCTTGGGAGCAATAGGCTGCCAAAAACTGACATTCTTCGGCGCGGGGGCTCAGATTGAAGGTTTTGGTAAAACTCTTAAAATAGTAGTTGGCCAGGTAATAATCTTCTACGGCGAGGTGGGTTTTGGCGTAGTAATAAAAGACATCCTCAGCGCGACCGGTACCTCTCGTGACACCGATGAGCTCTTCCAAAATGGGTAAGGCTTTATAATATTCCTTGTTTTCGTAGGCCTTTACGGCATAGGTGTACTTTTCTTCCGTGTTTGTGCTTTTGAGAATTTTGCTGTATTCGCTGCATGAGCCTAAGACCAAGGTCAATAGGAGCAACGCAACTGCCAGACGAGCGCCTGAAGCGCTAATTATGAGTTGAAAAATGGACTTCAATTCGAAATATTAAAATAGGTCCGCGAAGGTACAAAAGAAATGTCATGTGCCATGGCTTAAAACGGCTTCTGAGGATTCTTAGGTTCTGACGCGATCGTTTGTTTGTGGCGGTATGACGTTCAATCGCGCGCTTTTACTACAATTCTGGTGCGAAGGCCGATTTTACTACGGTGAACTCATTGGATGAAGATGAAAATCATCTATAAAATGTGGGTTGTTTGAAGCTGGCGGAGGTCCGAGGAACCGAAAAGCCTGTTAATAAGGGCGTTTTTGAGGCATTCGTAGGGTTGGTGGCGGTTAATGATTTTGTTGAAACGAAGGGCTT
The DNA here is from genome assembly GCA_039796595.1 of Bacteroidota bacterium. Lineage (GTDB taxonomy): Bacteria > Bacteroidota > Bacteroidia > Flavobacteriales_D > Sanyastnellaceae > CANHSF01. Next base: position 283 of record JBDKJN010000404.1, on the reverse strand, counting down.
AAACGGGCGATTTGGGCCTTTAATTTTGTATCTTTGCGGCCATTACGTTTAACTTAATCTTATTGATCCTTGGATATTTTTGATCGCATCAAACAGAATCGTGGACCACTTGGTCAACATTCGAAAGAATCGCACGGCTACTTCACCTTTCCTAAGTTGGAAGGCGAATTGGGCCCACACATGACTTTTCGTGGTAAACCGGTATTGGTTTGGAGTCTAAACAACTACATCGGGCTGGCTAATCACCCCGAAATCCGCAAAGTGGATGCTGAAGCAGCTGCTT
>JBDKJN010000403.1:0-3001 GCA_039796595.1 Bacteroidota bacterium | reverse complement strand
ATTGTCATCCTTCACCAATGAACTGACAGCACAATCTAAAAGGAAGTAAACCGTCAATCCCTAAATTAAACACCATTCTGATACCAATTGATTAGAATTGAACCATACCAATTAACTGTCCTTCATTTTTAGATTCCCCTTTCTTCGTCACTGGAATGAGGTTTGACTATCTTATTAATGTATCATTTAGAAGAGATTTTCAATGCTCGTAGCCTTTCATTTTCTAATACAAAAATATTAGACAAAATATACCATTACAACCTTCTGTTTAGGCAGTAAACACTAATAACCAATACCATACAATGAATTTCAGATCCGTCAAAAATTTCGAGGCAGATTTGTTATATTTGTTTGAGACAAAAAGATATAAAATCTCCATTTTCCAAAGGTTAGTAAAATGAGCGATTATATCCTTTGTCGCCAAATGTGAAAGAGCACATTGATAAATTAGATAAATCTGAATTGAAAAACATCCAATAGTCAGAATATCCACCTTACTGCTTGAGGTCTATGATATCCAGCGCGCCCAAAGAAATATTCATCAAATGCAATGTCAATCTGTATGGCACAGGTGATCAAATTTTGGTATTTGCTCAATCAATCACAACTAGTCAAACAATTTGGCGTCATCAGATCAATGAATTGGGTAAACATTTCAAATGCCTGACCTTCGATTTTGTAGGGGTTGGAAAAAGCGACGTTCGTCATATAGAAGCACAGCGCTATATTCGATTGGAGCAGCATTTAGAAGACTTTTTGCGAATAATTGACACGCTCGAAATAAAAACCGCACAATTTATTGGACACGGATTAGGCGCAGGAGTTGGGGTTATGGCGGCTCAATTGCGACCAACCCTTTTTAAAACGATGCATTTAATTGACTTCACTCCAAAATTCATACGTACACCAGATTTTGAAGGCTACTATACTTCCGAAGATTTTGAAGTCGTATGGAAGCTCCTAGCCATTGATTATCTGAGTTGGACATCCATTCAAACTCAAGAACAAGCCGCCAAAAAGACATTGCCGGAAAAATTGCTTGGATTATACGAAAGCTTGAGTTTGCTACGTCCGGATTTTGCTCAAGCCGCTTTGCGGATCAAGTACGACCTCGATTTAAGATCTGCGTTGGATGCAGTCAATTCGCAAATCTGCTTTTATCATAGCTTAAAGGAACCATGCGTTCCATTGTGGATTAGTGAATTTTTCAATGAGCGCTATCCCAATGGCTGGGTTAAAATATTGAATTCAGAAGGTCGCCATCCTCAAATCACATCACCGGATGAAGTGACCGAACAATTGCTTCAGAATATTGTCAAACAAGTACATTATGAACAGTAAAAAACTCGAAATAGTACTTTTTACCGATTCCAAAACATTGGTGCGGGGCATTTGGCAAATTCTAGATGCTATAGAAATGGAAGTCGCTTTTAGCCATGTCCAAACAACCTCTGCCCTTCAGCTATCTCTGAAGACGAGCGACCCTGATTTTGTGGTTGTCTCTTTTGGTTTTTTACAATCAGCTCTTCACCAAGAATACTTGCGACAACCCATACTCGTATTATGCGCAAATACCAATGAAGAGAAAGAACTACTCCAGTTCGATGATTTGCGTATTGTTGATGTTTTATCCCAGGATCATTTATTCCGGCTACCATATATCATTCGTCGAGAGCACCAGCTCAAGCGCAAATCACTGCATCAAAACGATGTATTGGGCTTAGATCAGTTCAAAACATTGGAATTGATCAAACGCAGTGAATCCAGGCTTCGCACCATTATTGACGGCTTTCTCGATCCAATATTGATTACGGATCGTTTTGGTATCGTACGATACGCCAATGACGCCTTCACCAAACTGATGGGTTACCATATGGTAGATATTTTGGTTCAACCCATACATATGTTATTGGAGGAGCATAACAAAACCATCCTCGACGAGCATTTGGAAGTTATCATAACCAATTCCAACCATCGTGTGACCCTTCAACATGAAGTACTCAAGAGTAATGGGGATTCCCTATGGGTTGGGAATAGCATGAATCACTTGACTGATCCATCCGGTCATCCCATGATCATATTTCATTTGCGCGACATTTCGGACCAGATCAAACTCAATAAACAAAAAGAAGAAGTTATCGCCTATGAGCAAAACTCCAGAGCCTTAATCAAGCGAATTTTAGAGGGGATTAGTGATGTCTTTATATCCATAGACACACAGGGGCATGTTGTTTTCGTAAATCATCGCGCGGCCACATTAATGGAGATGGATCGCGAAGAAATCATAGGTAAAGATATCTTATCGCTCCAAAGTTCATCTCTTCACTCCATTCAACCAAGAATACGAGAGTTGCTAGTAGCGCCGCAGAATTCCGTTGATGAAATTTTCAATACTGAAAATAATCGATGGTACGAAGCTCGTTTTTATTCTCGTGAAGATGGAATCAATATATACTTACACGACATCACAGACCGCAAGGAGAGTGCAGAAATCAAAAAAGAAAGCGATGAATTATTTGAAAAGGCTTTTTTAAATAGTCCTAACGCCATTCTAATTATCGATGTCGAAACGAGAGCCATCGTCGCAGTAAATAAAAAGTTCACACGAGATTCCGGATATACACAAAATGAGGTTGTTGGCAAAACATCAACAGGCCTGGGTTTATGGCAAAACATTGATGAGGCCTTCACACATCTAGAGGTATTACAAACCAAGGGGTATTCTTCGAATTTTAAATTCACTTCCGTGAATAAGGCTGGAGAACGTAGACATTCCATTGTTTCTGCGGAAGAATTTGAATACAAAGGCAAGCCCCACTATTTGGCCGTCGTTCGAGACGTGCATGAGATGGTCATGGCACAGGAAAATTTACGTCTCAGTGAGGAGCGTTATCAAATGGCCATTACAGGAGCTAATGACGGGCTATGGGACTGGAATATCACTACTAACCAAGTGTATCTTTCGCCAAGGTGTCAAGAAATTTTAGGTTTACATTCCATT
>JBDKJN010000402.1:0-9840 GCA_039796595.1 Bacteroidota bacterium | reverse complement strand
AACTACAGGTACTCATAGCAGTACTGCAACCAATGGATTTAATGTCGATACATATATTGGCACAGCGAACGTAAGATTGGGTCATGTTATCATTAACGGTGGAAGTGGCACAAGCCGTTTTGCGACAGCTTCTGCATCATCTGCTAATGGAACGCACATCGCAGGCAACTTGACGATCAACGCCAATTCCGAATTACGCACATTAGCGAATGGAGCAGACGTAACGCTAGAAGGTAATTTAGTGAACAACGGAACGCTAACCATTTTGTCGGATGGTTCTGGTAACACAGCCTTGAATTTCTCTACACGCATTGGTGGAACTACGTCTGCTAACAGCGTAGCCCAGACCGTTTCGGGTTCTGGAACGTTTCAGAATCTTACCTCAGCTGCGACTGCGAAATTTGCAGAACTCATCGTTAACAATACAGCAGGAGTTACCTTCAACATTGGCGAGGTGAGCGTGGCCAATACCGTCACCTTCACTGCTGGGGTATTGGATATCGGAATTGCGAATGATTTTGTCTTAGTAGGCACTGCGACGCAGACGAGAACCACCGGTTATCTCTTGCGGGATGCTACTGCTGCAGGTTTCATGAAGCGTACATATAGTACCACGGGCACACACACTTTTCACATTGGTAACGGCGGAGTATATGCGCCAATTACATTGAACTTTAGTGTCAATAGCGTATCGCGTCAAATGGGTGTGAGTGTTGTCGATGCAACACATCCTGATATGAATAACCCCATTGCAGCGGTGGATTATCACAGTAAGTACTGGAGATTGTATGAGAATGCAGCAGGGGGCAGTTACACCTTTACGGCAGCCTTGACTTACAATGTGGCAGGCGATGTGAACGGCACTGAATCAAGCATACGTGTGTCGGGTTGGGATGGATCTGCATGGACCGAATACGGAGCAGGCAGTGTAGCATCGCCAATCATTACATCGGCTTCAATCACACAAGCCAATGCACCTACATTAAACAATTTGGTGGTAACCGGCCGTCGCAATCCTTCGGTTGTTTATACATGGACCGGTGGGGCTAGCTCTACCAACTGGGCAGATGCAGGTAACTGGTCTCCAAGTGGGGTTCCAGCAGCAGCGGACGCGGTGGTGATCAATGCCTCAGCGGCATTTAACGTGAATATTACCGACGCACGGACTGTCAATGCCTTTACATTAAACGGCACAGGTGTCATGAATATCGCTGCTACAGGATCATTGACAATCAATGGAGCAGTGACTTATGCAAATACAGCTACCGCAACATTGGCTTGTGGAAGTACGGTATCTTTTGCGAGTACATCAGCGACAACTATTCCAGCCTGGTCGTATGGCAATTTGAATATTTCAGGAGGCGCACGTACCTGGACCTCTGGTTCAACTACAAATATTTGTGGTAATCTGACTACAGGAAGTGTGAGCCAAACAGAGACGGGAAGTATTGTAGCATTCAACGGTACAGCGAATCAGAGCATTACCGGCACCGCGACCTTCGCGACATTAAATATTACAAACACGGGAGGCACCGTTTCATCGGGATCAAGTTTGAATATCAATAGCGCACTGACGGTGAATGCCAACGCTATTTTACATGGCACTTCAGCAGGAACAATAACTTTGGCTTCAGGCTCGGTGAATGTAATCAATGGAATTTTGCGCCGCACGGGCTCATTGACCCAAACAGGATCAACAAATACAGTAAGTTCAACCGGAACGTATGACCACAACAGTAATGGAGGAGCGATCTTAACAGCTACCTGGTCATCAGGTTCTACCTGTTTGATTAGCGGTAGCACAGCTAGCGCGCCGTCAAATGGTTTGGGTCAAGCGTTCCATCATTTAACATGGAATTGTCCAGGCCAATCAGGTTCCATTGGATTGGCTGGTGCGATAACCACCGTTAATGGAAACATGAGTTTCTTGAGCACAGGAAGTTCTGGAGCAACGTTGAATCTAACAGGAACTAATGCTTATACGATGGCAGTTGGTGGGGATCTAATCATTAATGCGGCCAATGCTATCAATGTGAAAGTGAACTTGACGAGTTCAACGGGCGCAGGCACGATAAATGTTTTAGGTAATTTCGACCTAAGTGATACGGGAACGGGTGTTGCAGAACTTTCAAAAACAGGTTCTGGTAATGGTACGATTAACTTCCGCAAGGTGGGAGCACCGTTGGCATTCGCACAGCAGAATTTCACCCAAAATGGTGGTGTGATTTTGAATGCGATTTCGTTTATCGCAGGTGCTGCTGGACCAACCTATTCGCATCTGCAGTTACAAACGAACGCAGCATTAGGTTCGAACGCAACCATGTCTGTGACATCAGGAAGTGCGATTGATTTCCAAACGTATGTTTTGACAGGCCCATCCTTTGTGTTGAGCAATGGAGGAAACCTGATCACGGCCAATGTGAACGGTATTACCTCATTGGGCAATGCATCCGGTTCGGTTCAAACCACGACCACACGTACGTTTAATGCATCCTGCAATTACACGTACAATGGAACATCTGCTCAAGTAACAGGGAATGGTGTTCCGGCTACAGCAAATTACCTTGGCATTAGCAACACGGCAGGAGTGTCATTGACGTCATCATTGACCTTGAATGCTCCTGGGGGCTTACTTTTCAACAGCGGAACGCTATCATTGGGCAACAACAATTTGACATTAGGCGCAGGCGTTGGAGTAACCGGAGCTGGCTCGAGCAATTATGTTGTGACCAATGGCACTGGTCGTCTAGGCCATACAGTTGCTACTGGATCGGGTACATACACTTATCCGCTTGGAGATTTGACAGGAACAGCGGAGTATAGCCCGGTTTCATTGAACTTCTCAGCGAATAGCATTTCGCGAGTTGTATTTATGGGCGTGACAGATGCAACACACCCGAACAATGGTTCGGTTGCCGATTTCATTTCACGTTATTGGATGAGTTCATTAAGCGATGCTACGGGAACGTACACTTACACTCCTAGCTTTACTTATTTGGCTGCTGATGTTAACGGATCGACGACCAATATGGTGGGTAACCGCTGGGGTGGACTGACATGGACCGAGCCGAATGCCACCGGAACTGCAGCGTCCAACATTATCACCTATTCCACAGCCTTAGATCAAACCACCGGAAGCTTGGCAGCTACCGCAGAATGGACAGCGCGCAATAGCCGATGCACGGGTACGCCATCAGTAAGCGGCTTGAGTTCCAGCGCTGCAGGACCTTTCTGTGACAATGCAAATACTACACTGAGCTTGACAACACCAATGTCGGGTACAGGATTTACTTACCAGTGGCAGAATTCAATTTTGGGCACAGCGGGAACCTTCTCTGATATTATTGGCGAGACAAATCCAACCGTGTTGGCGACGGGTTCAACGACACTGTATTATCAGTTGGTTGTGACATGTTCTTTTTCAGGTTTATCGGTCACTTCAGCAGTTTTGGCAGTCAACGTGTATCCTTCACCATCCATCGGAATTACTCCTTCTACACTTACTAGCTGTGGAGGAGCAGGTGTGACATTGACTGCTTCTGGCGGAGTGAGTTACGTATGGTCACCTAACTACAATATTTCTGCATTATCAGGAACGGCAGTAACGGTTACGCCATTATTAACCACTACGTACGCGGTATTGGGTACCGATGCAAATGGATGTACCTCTAGTGCGAACGTTACGATTTCAGCAGCACCTGCAGTGCCAGCACTGACAGTTACTTCATCTGTATCCCCTGCTTGTATCGGAAGCTCTATCACTTTGGGAGCCGGCACAATCAATCCGGTTACGGTATTGGCGGAGTCATTCAACGGCTCTGCACCAGGCTGGAGTGCTACCAACAATACGACCGGTGGCGCTACACCAGCCGCAGCGGCGTGGACGCAGCGTTCGAGTGGTTACAATTATGTTGATTCAGGATCAGGCAGCACCACTTTCACCACAACAGATGCTTCAGCATTTTATTTGTCAAATAGCGATGCTCCGGGATCTGGTGTTTCTGTGCGCACCTTCTTAACGTCACCAGCGTTTTCGCTGAGTGGATACTCAGCGGCATCATTGTCGCTGAATCATTACTACGAAGACAATGGTACAGCTTCGGATTCTGCGATGGTTCAGGTATCTACCAATGGCACAACATGGACTACGGTGCAAAGCTATCAGTCAACAACAGGTTTGGAAAATGCATTTGCAACTTCGACGATTAGCTTGAACGCGTATGCGGGTCAAAACACGGTATATGTACGATTCTATTATAAAGCAGGATTTGATTGGTGGTGGGCTATCAATAGTGCCAGCATCACCGGTACAATGAATTATACGTATGCTTGGACTTCAACACCAAGTGGTCTGAATAGCACCTCAGCGGCCCCTTCTACGGTTCATACATCAACGACTAATTATCAAGTCTTGGTCACTAATGCTTACGGTTGTACAAATTCAGGATCCGTTTCTGTGACAGGAGTGGCTTCTGCAGAAGCCAATGCAGGTGCCGACGCTAGTTCATGTGGAGGTGGAAATTATACGTTGACAGGCGCATCAGCCACGAACCAAACCAGTGTTTTGTGGACGACGACTGGATTGGGGACTTTGACCAACGCAACAACGTTGACTCCAAGCTATACACCACATGTGAGTGAAGTCGGAGCAGCACCAGTGTCGTTTACATTGACTGCGTACAGCAATACACCTTGCAGCAATGCTACCGATATTGTGTTGATCACGTTTAATAGCTTGCAAAACTACTATCCCGATGATGACGGTGACGGTTATGGCAGTGCTGCGAGCTTACCAACTCAAGGTTGTACTGCACCTGGCGGATTTGTGGCCAACAATACAGACCAATGTGATTCGGACATCGATATCAATCCAGGCACAGAATGGTGGACAGATTTGGATGGCGATGGCTTCGGTGGATTTATCTATGATTATGGCAATGTGTTTTCAGGTTGTACATACCCAGATCCTGATGGAGCTGGACCGGGACAATTCATTCCTTATTACCCTGCTGCGAACGGCAACCAGCCATACACGGCGGATTGTAACGATAATGACCCGAACTTCTTCCCTGGCATTGAAATTTGCAACAATATCGATGACGACTGTGATGGGCTTATCGATGAAGGTGGCTGTGCTCCTCTGAATGATTTGATTCAGGCGGCCATTACGGTGCAAGCAACAAACCCGATTAGCATTTGTCAAGAGACGAATGGCACAGTAACCAATGCAACGGTTTCTCCAGAGGCGACATCAACGGTCGGTGCCGGTGGAGGCCAAGATGTATGGTACAAATTCGTAGCGGCTAGTGCAAATGTTCAAATCCGAGTGTTTAATGCGGTAGGATTTGATCCTGTAATTGAGTTGCGCACAGGCGCGGTGAATAGCACTACGCATGTGGATACTGAAAATACAGGCACAGGTACATTTGAAACAATGACAGTTGCTGGATTGACAGTTGGCCAAACCTATTACTATGTGATACGTTCGTATGGCAATACCGGAGGCAGCACATTCAAAACTTGCATAGGTAACTTCATACCATCGGGTTGTTTGGCCAGCCAAGCAGCCACGATTAGCCTTTGCCAAACGTTTAAATTTATCAGTGTTGGTGCAACGAATTATACGGTGACATTTTCTCCAACAGGTGGTTCAGTTGGTGGAGGAACAATCACAACATCGAGCTCATTCACTACATCGAATGTATTGTTGAACCTTGTGCCAGGCAGCTCTTACAATGTGACAATCGCTGCTAATTACAGCGTAACGGATGCTGGCGGATCAACTCAAGTCATAACGATCAATAGTGCAAACCCAAGTTGCACTGTGACTGTTGCTGCTCACGCTGCTATTGCAGTTCGCACATCCCAGCTTTGCTCGGCACCGGCTACATTGTTGCGTACAACATTCATGCGTACCGACCCATTTGTTTGTGGTGTGACGAATTACACCTACGAGTTCACTCCAGTAGTGTCGTGCAGCAACAACACTTCGACGGGCATTCCATTCACGTATAACAACACTGCGCGTTTGATCCAATTGAATTTCCCTGGCACAGCAACGAGTCCTTCGGGTCAAACCATTCAGCAGTTTACGTATTACAGTGTGCGCATTCGTCCTAATTTTGGTCCTGCAGGAATTTATCCAGGAACGTACGGCAGCGCTTCGATCATTTATATTGGTGGAACGTTGAGTGGAGAGGCGGATGATTCTTCTGCGGATTTCGATCCAATACCATCAGAAGAACCTATGTTTGAACCACTTTTGATGCCGAACCCGAATAATGGCCAGTCGGTGACAATAGTTCATCATGGTTTGAAAGAGCCTTCAACAGAAATTGAGGTTTTCGACGGAGTAGGCCGTCTTGTATATAGCCAGAAGATTTCATCTGAAGGCAGCGTACAATTGGAGCTGATATTCGATAATCCATTGAAATCAGGAATTTATTTGATTCGTTTGAAGAACGGAACTGAAATTAAGACCATGCAAATGGCGGTCACACAGTAAGTGAAAGGCTAAACAAAATGGAAACCCTCGCAAATCTGCGGGGGTTTTTTTGTTGAATTTGGACCACTTCTATTGGATTCCAAAGAGTTGGAATGGGTGTGTTATTTTGCAATAGGGCATGAGTCCAAGAAAGGAACGAACGCAACATAAGTAGCTGAAAAACAATACCTTGTTCTTCGTTGTGGTATCGCCAGAAAATACTTCTTCAAAAAGTGCAGATGATTGGAACCTTTTAATCGTGGACTCAGTAAAAAAGCAACGATTGATGTGTGTGGATGATCTAACTATCTGACTTTAAGCAAGGAAATTTTTGTAGCCGACTGAGCAGGCTTTGCCATTCAAAAAGGAGAGTGGTGGGCGGCGCAGACGGTAAATGTGTAAACTCCTGTGCGACTATGATGAAGAATTTTACTTCTGTAACGAACTCAAACCTGAGTTCAGCGATGAAATGCAAAGGCCTCCTTTTGGTCTTTGCTATTGCAATGATTGCGCCGTTGGCCAGTTTTGGTCAATTGGTCGTTAATGAAAATGCAACTATCGCACAAATGACTACTGCCATTCAGGGAACTGGTGTAACCATTACTAACATGGTCGTTACCTCAGGAGCCAATCAGCAGATTTCGTCATTTACGAATGTCAACCAGGCAGGCAACCCCTTGACCATCCCAAACGGTATATTGTTGTCGACAGGTCGTGGTACCACAGCGGTTGGGCCAAACAACACAAGCAGCGCATCAACGAATAATGGAATCGTGTTCAATGATGCAGATCTATTGGCCTTGGAGCCTTTTGCCAATCGCGACGTGGTTATCCTTGAATTTGATGTTGTTCCAATTACCGATACCTTACAATTGGTGTTTCAGTTTGGATCTGAAGAATATCCAGAATATGTATGTGGAGGTTTTAATGATGCCTTTGCATTTTTCGTTAGTGGTCCAGGCATTGCCGGTCCATTTTCACTGGGCGCTCAAAATTTCGCTCAACTTCCTTCAGGTACTTATGTTTCGATCGATAATGTGAATAATGTTGGAACCTGCGCTCCGAATAATTCTGCTTTTTATATCCCAAATATTGGCAATGCTTTTTTACAAGCTGATGGTATGACCACTCGTTTGAATGTTCGCGGAACGGTGCAACCATGCCAAACCTACCACGTGAAATGCGCCCTTGCTGATGCGGGTGACCACGTTTGGGACTCATGGGTATTTTTAGATGGATTCAGTGCGTTGGGTCAAAATTTGACATTTGCTCCGGCTACGGCTGGACAGCAATTGATAGAAGGTTGCAATAGCGTTCGGTATAACTTGACTCGTGCAGGTGACTTGAGTGTTCCAATCACGGTGAATTTAACCTATGGTGGTACGGCTACGTCAGGTGTTGATTATACAAGCATGCCCAGTTCAGTGACCTTTGCTGCGGGACAATCGATGATCCCACTATACTTCGATGCACTGGGAGACGGTCTTGCGGAGGTGACGGAGAACATCAATATTACCGCGCAATGGAATATTTGTGCTACCTCCCAATCCGCCAGTTATACAGTACCGATTATCAATCGAACGGTAAGTATAACTTGTCCTTCTAATATCACAACGAATGTCGCAGCGGGCACATGTACAGCCCCAGTGACCTATACAACGCCCACAGGCACAGAGAACTGTGGATCATGTTCCGCACCAACCACGTTGGCCGGTTTTACGTATTTGGGAACCTATAATAACCATAAATATTTTAGAAGCAATGCAAGTTTTACTTGGACTAATGCGCGCGCAAACGCATTGGATTTAGGCGGACACTTGGCCACTTTAAGCAGTGCCGGTGAGAATGCATTTTTAGCAGGATTAGGTTTACATTGGATTGGTTATACTGACCAAGCGGTCGAAGGCACATGGGTTTGGACCAACGGTGAGCCTGTGGTTTATACCAACTGGTTTGCTGGCGAACCGAATAATGCAGCTAATGATGATTACGCTCGCATTAACTGGGCTGGTTCAAATCAATGGGATGATCAACCTGCTTCAACGACGGCACCATATATTTTGGAGTTTGATTGCCCAGTGGTGACCCGAACTGCTGGCTTGGCGAGTGGTGACAATTTTCCAGTGGGCACTACCCTAGTCACTCACGTTGCAACGGATGACTACGGCAACACTGCGAACTGCTCGTTTACAGTGACGGTTGTAGACAACATTGCTCCGACAATTTCGTGTCCAGCTAACATAGGTGTTTTCACTTCAACCACTTCTTGCAGTGCTAGCGTGGCAGTTAGTAACCCAACCTTTGCTGACAATTGCGCGGTGACGCGATTAACATGGGCGATGACTGGCGCAACTGTTGCTACTAGTCCAGGCACGGGAATTAATTATGTAGGCACCTATACCTTTAACTTAGGAACAACAGCCATTACTTATACAGCACGCGATGCCGCAGGAAACATTGTCACCTGCAGCTTCAATGTAACTGTTACTGATAATGTTGCACCGACCATCAGTTGCCCAGGAAACGCAAGTTTAAATACATCAACAACAACGTGCAATGCCTCGTATGCCACTCCTGCTCCAACCATCTCAGACAACTGTTCAACGTCGATTTTGACCTGGAGCATTACGGGTGCAACTACTGCAAACAGTGTTTCTACGGGTATCAACTATGTAGGAACACGAAATTTCAATACTGGTGTTTCGACAGTTTCATATGTCTTGACGGACGGGTCGGGTAACACTGCAACATGTTCGTATACCGTTACGGTCGTAGACAATGTTCCGCCAGTAGTGACGTGCCCTGCGAATATCGTAACCAATGTTGCGGCAGGAGCTTGTTCACGCGTAGTTGCTACCACCACTCCTTCACGAACAGACAACTGTGCTCCAACAGCATTGTCATGGATCATGACTGGCACAACAACAGGAAGTAGCCCTACAACAGGTACGAATCAAGTGGGCACTACCACCTTCAATCAAGGGGTTACCACAATTGAATATACAGCATATGACGCGGCCGGAAACACCGGTACATGCACATTCACTGTAACAGTCAATGATAATGTCAATCCGACCATTATTTGTCCTGCTACTCAAACGCTGACCTTGAACTCTTCATGTGCAGGTACACTAGGAGACTACCGCTCACTTGCGACAGTAGCAGACAACTGTACTGCAGCAGGTTCATTGACAGTAACGCAATCACCAGCTGTTGGCACTGCAGTATCAGGTGTAGGTACAACGGTGGTAACATTGACGGTAACTGATGCAAGTGGTAACTCAGCCAACTGTACATTCAATGTGAACCGAGTGGATACCACAGTACCAACGATTACTTGTCCAAGTGCACAGACG
>JBDKJN010000401.1:0-4138 GCA_039796595.1 Bacteroidota bacterium | reverse complement strand
CAAGTTCTGGAAAGCAGAAATCAGCTATCGCAGAGGTGAGTGGAACAATGCTATCACCAGGTACAATACTTTCTTGAATGAGCCAGGAGCTTTCAATACTCCGGTATATGGTTTGGCCCATTATGGTATGGGTTACGCCTATTTTGAAATGGCGAACAAAGAAGACAATCAATCTGTAGCTCGTGATCAGTATGGCTTGGCCAATACATCATTCCGTAAATATGTCGATGGAACCCAGTCATTGGAATCAGCCAAAGTAACAGATGCATATATGCGCATTGGCGATTGTTTTTTTGTGAATGAAAACTTTGTTCAAGCGATTGCATACTACGATAAGGCAGCTGATAAAGACGAGAACGGACGTGATTATGCAATGTTCCAGAAGGCCATGAGTTACGGTTATGACGGTAAGAACGACAAAAAAGCATGGGTGTTGAAGTCATTGATTTCCGAGCGTCCAGATTCAAAATTTGAAATTGAGGCGAAGTATGAATTGGCAAGAACGTACCTCACTCAAGAGCGCTTGTCCGATGCAAAGCAATACTATAACGACATCATCAAAAATCACAATGTGTCTGCCTTCCATAAATTGGCATTGCGCGACATGTGCTTGGTGCATATCAAAGAAGGTAACAACGATTTAGCGAAAGCCAATTGGACCGCGCTGAAAACCAAATATCCGAATGATCCAGTTTTGAAGGACGCTTATCAGATTTGTCGCATGGCATTGATCGAAGATCCTGAATTCCAACAAGACGCGATAGCTATTGGTGGTGCTTCGAAAGATGAGGTAGAAACTTCCGTGTATTTGAACGCCGTGTCGTATGCTCAAAAAGGCGACTGCAATTCGGCTATTGCGAAGATCACGGATTATTTACAGAAGTACAATTCGTATGCATTGGATGCTCATTGGTATTTGGCCAATTGTTATTACGATCGCGATGAAAACGATAAAGCATTGGATAGCTACAACTACGTAATAGCACAGGGTTCGTCAAATTACCTTGAACAAAGTCTGTTTAATGCAGCTACTATCAACTACAATAAAAAGAATTACGCCCAGGCAGTTGAGCACTATACAGAGCTGGAACAAAAGGCCATTAGTAAGAACAATCAGTTGGAAGCGTTGGTGGGCTTAATGCGTTGCAATTATTACCTTGAACGTTATGAACAGGCTCGCAATTACGCTCAATTGGTTGCCACCAATCCAAGTATTCCGCAAGACATCAAGTCCACAGCTCAATTGTGGCGTGCGAGAATTGATATGCACAATGGTTCTTATGATGCAGCTATTGCCGACTTCAAAGAAGTGATGAAGCGAGGCGGTGAGGATGCGGCTGAAGCGAAGTACAGTATTGCCAACTGTTTGTACAAGAAGGCAGAATACAAGAAGGCAGAGACAGAAATATTCCAGTATTTTGAGAAGTACTCCGGATTCGAGGAATTTCGTTACAAAGGCTATTTGCTTTTAGTGGATATCTACATCGCTATGCCCGATCTAGTTCAGGCAGAATCTACAGTTGAGTTGATCTTGCAAAACGTAGAAGAACCATGGGTCGTTGAGGAAGCACTCAATCGCAAAAAGCAAATTGAGGCGATAAAAAATCCGAATAAATCATCCAATACCAATCAGGATATTGAAATTGATTTAGCACCGAATAACAATTAATTCATCAGCAGAAATTCCAATGAAAAGCACATTTTTTATTCTTAAAAGATCTACAACGATTACACGTTGGTCCTTGATGCTGATGTTGTCTTTATGGATACACCAGCGAGCTCAAGCACAAATAGATACCACCTTGACACACGTATCGGTTTTTTACGGTGATCGCAAATTGTATCTGCGCGATGCGGACAAATTGATGATTAACCCATTGACCAAGGATAGCGTAGTCAAAATGACATCCATCAATTACACTACATTGCCTACCCCGAAGATTGTACTGATTGATCCTGCATTGATTCCGGTGGCTAAAATCAATGTTGAAGAAAAATTGCCGTATCTGTATCGTGGATACATCAAAGCTGGATATGGCACGTACAATACATCACCTGTTGATTTTTACTTTACCGATGGCAGAAGCAAAAAAGGAACATTCGGTGTGCACTACAAGTTGTTGCGAGGGGATGGCGTGAAATTAAATGATGCCGATTCTATTCCGGATCGATATAGTGATAATCAGGTAGAGGCTTGGGGTAAATGGATGTTTACCAAAACACAATTGCTTGCCAATGCCTCTTGGGAGCGCAATCTCAATCATTGGTACGGTGTAGATCTGATCAACAATTATGAAGGGCCTGAGTTTGATTCATTGTTGTTCAAGCAGGTCATGAACACGTATAAAGGCGGTTTATCGTTTTTGACCTATCAGCGTGATACAGGTGATTACAATTATCGTGGGGACATTCAATTCAGACGTAGCAATGATTTGATCAAGAACAACGAGATCAATTTTGATTTGGCTTTGCATGGACGCCGATTGGTAGACTCTACTTTGTACGCTGTCGATTTCGGTGTCAATTACAACCAGTTTAAGTTTAAAGGACCACGATTGGATGGTACCAACCTTGACATTACCGACATCAATGCGTATCCTGCAGCAGATCGCAGCTATAAAGAAAGAGATACCGATAATGCTATTGTTAAATTGGTTCCAAGCGCCTCCACCACATGGAAAGGTCTGCGGGCAAAGGTCGGATTAGGTATCTATATTGAGGGCCGAAGTTCGCAGCCGGGCCATTTTTATCCAATTGCTGAAGCAAGCTATAAAATACTTGAAGGAATGATCGTGCCTTATGTTGGAGTGCGCGGAAGTACTGAGCCTACAACATACTTTGGGTTGTATCAACAGAACCCGTTTATTCATACGTTTCCGGCACTTAAAAACCTTAACAATCGTATAGACGCTTACGGAGGGATTGGGGGTGCAATCAGTCGCACTGTTTCATATAATGTGGGTGTGAATTACAAAGAGTATAGCAATTTTGCTTATTTCATCAACGACACACTGCAGTTCAAAGGACAGGGGTATCACACGTGGGGCAATATGTTCACTGTATTATACGATGATTTGACAGCTATCAATTTCCATGGTGAATTGGCGGTTTACGCAGGCGAGAAGTGGAAGGCCAATGTTCGTGCTGACTATTATTCGTATGATCCGGGTAATCAGGCGCATGCTTGGAATCAGCCTAACCTGAAAGTTTTGGCCAACGGTCAATATAGCCTTAAGAACAAGTTCATCGTGAATTTGGATGTGTTCTATATAGGCGAACGTTGGGCACGTTCATTTGCGCCAGTACATAACGTGGAGATCAACAATGACAAAACGTATGACCATAAACTCAAAGGCTTCGCTGACGTTAATCTCAAAGTAGAATATCGTTATAACAAACGTTTGGGTGCCTGGGTGGCCATGAACAATGCTTTAGCTATGAAATATCAGCGATATGGTAACTTCCCAACGCAGACTTTTGTAGCATTGATGGGTGCGTCGTATTCGTTTTAAAGAAGGCGATGTATGCAATTAGCGTTAGAGGTTCAGGCCTATGACGGCATCAAAAATGTTGGTAGTTTGTTGCGATGGGAGATGCTAGGTTCAGGGTGAAACGCGAATAAAGCCCTTGCACTCATGCTAGGCGCGTCGAGGGACTTGGACGTTGAATTTGACCATTTGTGGTGCGATGAAAATTAGATTTTTTTCTGAGCTATTTGTACGTTAATTCGATGTAAATGTTGACCTTTGCCGACCTACGCTTCAACCAAATTTGAATTCTTGTAAACCATATACAATTCGTATCCTCGTTTTAAGTGCCATTGCGCTATTGTTATCTTCAGGTGTTTTGCGGGCTCAGAAGGTGGCGGTGGTTTTAAGTGGGGGAGGTGCAACCGCATTGGCACATGTGGGTTTCATCAAAGCATTGGAACAGAATAATATTCCAATCGATTATATCGGAGGTACGAGTATGGGCGCCATCGTTGCGAGTTTGTACGCTTCTGGATATTCTGCCGACGAAATCGAAAAGTATATTTTGAGTGAGCGTTTCCTTAAAATGGCGACGGGTGTAATCGGTGAGGAATATCGTTTTTTCTTTAAGAATGATGTGAAAGATGCGGCCATGGCGAATATCAAAT
>JBDKJN010000400.1:0-3660 GCA_039796595.1 Bacteroidota bacterium | reverse complement strand
TGGGGATAAGCACTATTGAGTGATAGCGAGGGCATAACAACGCCAATCACCAATGCGAAGTAAAGTAGGCACATCGCGGAAAAACCCAGAAGTAAAAATGCTTTCTTCGGTGTTTTGCGATCGAGTAGGGCAAGTCCAATAGCGATAAAAAACAGCCACAAGGCCATATTTTCTTTTGCGATTAAAATTAGAACACCAAAGACCAAAGTGCGTTTCCATTGATTTCGATTCACTGCATCGATCAACCAGGGAACTAGACAGGCAGCCACAACATTGCTGTGATAATCGAAAGACAACGCCGCAAAAACTCCAAATGAACAATAAAAGCTCAGAGCTGCTAATATGGCCAAATACCGTTGATTGCTCCTCTGCTTGATACAGCGGTAAGTGCCAAGGCCACCTAACATTAATGCCGCAATTTGTACAACGAGTAGAGTGGATGTACCAAAGAGCAACAGCAGCGGCGAGAACAAAATCAGATACAGGTCAAAATGATCGGCAAGAAGGTTTTCTGGACTCACTTTGAAAACGGTGCTGTCATTGAACCTGCCATGCACGTAATCATACATAGCATTGGTGTAGGCACCTAAGTCAAGAGCATTTGTTCTGAAATTGGCGTGATTGACCAACGAAATGCAACCGTACACAATTCCGAATACGACCATCATGACAAACATCGGATGGCGCAAACCGGATACAAAGGCATGGCGCAATTGACTAAAACGATGATGTTGTTTGGTGTTGCTTGGAAACATGGTTATGGTTTAAAAAAACAATCAAGAACTCCAAGGATGAAGATAGACATCATCGAAGTCTTGAACTTCGATCACTTCGATACCCACGCTCTGAAGAAAGAATTTTTTTCCTTCAAATCCTGGTTGGTCCGATTTGGGCGTCAGATACCACCCCTTGCGTTTGCGTTCAGGAAATCGATTGTAGTATTTTTTGCGTTCGATGAGTAACCATCGCAAAAAGGTCTCATTTTCTTCGAGTCCGAGTCCAAAGATAAATAACGATCGGTTAAAAATGATATCCAACCATGTCTGATGCCCTTGCCACTGTTCAGGTTGTTCGGTTGAGTAGAGTCCAGTGGATTTATTTTTAAACAGCATGGTTCTGGCGCGTTCTACACTGCCCATATAATGCGTTAATCCCAACCGAATACTGCGGTGATATTGACGTAATCCATTGATGTACCAAATACCAAATCCAGAAGTGGGGGAGGTCAATGGATTAGGACTGTGGTAACTGGACCAGGGATAGAAATCGGTGAAATGATCTCCTTCCAAACGGTGTAAACTGCTTTTTGATATTTCAGCCAAGACGTGATCGTAATTCGTTGTTAGAATGGGAGCATTGAACCGTTGAATAACGTCGATTATTCGCCGATGATGCTCCGCCGCAGTCCAGTCACGCATGAGCTCACTGACTTCTTTTTGAATTTGAATCTTTTCGGTATTCCGAAGTTCCAAAAGGTCATAGAATTCGGTGGTTGAAATTCCTTCTGGGCGTTTGGTTAAGCGATGCCCCGTGGTATTGAGCCAAAGTTTCAAAAGCAAATCATCCCAAGACAATGATTTCCGTTTGGGATTATAGCGGTGTACACCATTGCCAATAATAAAGGCAATGTGTTTTTTTTCTTTATTGAGGAGTGTGCGAATAGCATTTTCCGCCATATACATGCACGCCGAATTACTAGCGTAGGCGCAAGGTAGTAAGGATGGTCAGGATTTTAAGCAGGATCGCTATTTAGGGGCTACTGAAAAAGTCAAAGGCCAAAATTCTTCAAGCCAATGAAGCGCCGATGTATACAAATACTTCAAGCGCCATTGGTGAAGAAGAGTGAAGGCATTTGGCTAGTCTTGGAAAATCATTCGTTTTGGGTATTCCCCGGGTGGACAGGAATGCATTGAAAATACTCCGGGGGCTAAAATTCTTTGCGTTTCACTCTTTTAATTCGACCTTAACCTGATGACAATATAACCTATTGACGTTTTTCAGCGGACCCTATTTAGGTTAGACCGCTTTTGGCGTGATAACGAGTATTTAAGTCAAGGCCATGACGTGTGTACGCAAGCATTCTTGAATATTTTAGGCTACAGCTTTATGGTAACTCCAACTTTTCCACCACCAAAAGTATTGCTGCCGCCGAGCTCTACATTTAAACCCACTTTATTATTGAAGTAGTACCTGCCACCGGCTTGAAGGCCAAAACCTAAACCAGAGCGTCCATCTCCTGGATAGTTATTTCCCGAGGACCAAACGTAGAAACCAACATTTGCACCACCATAGAGATCCCATTCGCTGGGTAAATTGAGAAGACTGTTAAAATGGTAGTTGCCGTTGCCCGAAATTCCGATGATATTATGACGGTAGCGTTCATTGATCCACCTTTCGTTGTAAGTTCGAAATGACACCTCACCGCCAAAGGTAATCTCTTCACTATAGCCATAATCTAGACCCACGTATACTGGAGCTCCCCAACCGGATAGACCTAGACCTGCATTCACTTGTAAGCCACCAGTAGCCAGGTTGCCTTGTGCTTTCAGTGCAAGCGATGTCATTCCAAAAAAGGCCAGTAGTAGGACGATTTTCTTTTTCATAAAAAATATTTTTTGTGTTTGGTTGTATGGAGTCAACTAACGTGCCATTGGTTTATAAACGAAACGAGGTGTTCTCGTCGGCGAAAGGTAAGGACAAAGTTTTTTTAATGGCGCTTTGTGGTGTTCATACCCAATGTTCAGTGGTTGATCATGCTTTGTGGCCGCCTATGGGTTGTACATTTATCTAAACGATGTGGGCAAAATTGGAACTAAAGTATTTACATCCTAATTTAGTTCAATGAACAATCAATTTTCTCTACGGATTGCCCAACATCTTCGTCAGGTATTTACAGGTGGCAATTGGACCTATGTCAATGTACAAGACGTCCTCAAGGACGTTGATCTCAACGAGGCATTCTGGCAAAACGTGGATGGACATTGTATTATGAAGTGGACATACCACATTCAGTATTTTGTTCAAGCTGTTATTCCGGTTTTCGAAGGGGAAGCACTCGATGCCCACGACAAATTCAGTTTTGATTTCCCGGAGTTAAAAACAGAATCGGAGTGGCGATCATTTGTAGATCAGATTTTTGAGGATGTGGAAAAACTTGCAGTACATATCGAGCGTAAACCCGACACCAAACTATTGGAAGTTTTTGTCGACCAGAAATACGGAGATTATCATCGCAATTGTTGGGGTTTGATTGAGCATACACATTATCATTTGGCGCAGATCAATCAACTTAAAAAGGAATATCGAAAAACAAAGGGAAGATCATAAAGGGCGTTCGTGTCCTTCAAAGCTAGTATTTCGATATACTCAAAAAAAAAAACCACCCCGGTTGGGATGGCTTTTTTTTAAATAGAGAATCGATTAATGACGAACCATCACTTTGCGGTGGGCCGAACCCTCAGCAGTGGTGATTTGCAATTCGTAAATTCCATCAACGAAAGTTGTTGTGTCAATAGTTTGTGTACCGTTCGCGGTCAATGTTTTTTCATACACGATTTGACCGGTTACATTGAACAAACGGATTGTAGTTGTTTGGTGTTGTGCACCTAAAGCTACATTCAAGCTGGTATTGGCTGGGTTAGGATAAACTACGATGCTTTC
>JBDKJN010000399.1:0-8285 GCA_039796595.1 Bacteroidota bacterium | reverse complement strand
ACGGCGCCATTGTATGACCAGGCATAACTAAAGGGTGTTGCTCCATTATTTAGATCGTACATCTGAAGATCAACTTCAGTTGCAAAACAAAGCGTTGTGTCATCGGCAATTTCGATTGTTGTTGGCAGTACCAAAGAAACATCAAGAACCGCAGCATTCGAACAATTGGCCATTGCAACGGTGTAGGTATAAACACCAGGTAGCATGCTTGTTGGGCTAAAAACACCGGCAGGGACAACATTACCTGAAGGATCTGTCCAAACACCGGTAGCTACCGGCGTACCACCCAATTCATTGAGCATTGGGAAGTCCGCATCATTTGAACATACAGAAATACCATTATCTAGACCTGGGTCGCCGAGAGGATCAATGCTTACGACAACCTGATCAGAACTTGAGCAACCTGGATGTCCTGCTGGATAACCCTCCAAGGTAAATGTGGTCGTTTGTCCAATGGTTCCTACAATAGGATTTGGAACATTTGCATTGCTTAAATCATCAGCTGGTGACCATTCCCAAACATACGTTGAGCCTATTATGCTACTGGCAGTTACTGTGAAATTCCACTCCTCAGCTACACCGTCGCCACAACCACCGAGTCCACCCCAGTCATCCCAGAATGCAATCGTAATACAACCGTCTGGATTGGTAGCCGTTACTGACAATCCGGTTAAATCACCCGTATAATTAGATATAAATGGAGAAGGCCACGTATTTGGACCGTCATAAAAACTTATCCAATCGGCAAATTCTTCAACAGATCCACTTTCAAACAATACAGTAATGACTCCCTCTCCCATATTATCCGGACAGAATGTGCTATTGTATGAGCCGCCTTCTTCATAACAGAAAGTGTAATCGCCACAATTTGCACATGGAATTGGAGGTTCACCAATGAGCCCACCTTGTAATTCAACCTCTCCGCAGCTCATGACAGCATCCATTCCAGCTGTAACTAAAGGTGCCTGATAAACTGTAAGCGTAATGGTTGTATCGAAGGTGCAACCAAAATTATTGATAACCACATAGGTGTAATCGAAAACACCTACCTGTTCTGGATCGATAGTGATAATGTCCGCGTCTGGGGTAATATCTGTGATCCATTGCGCGCCTGTTGTAACCCAATAACTACTATCGGCTCCCGCACCAATGGTAGGAGTAAATGTTGTAACTCCAGGGTATAATATTGGATTAAATGCGATTCCCCATGCGAAAATATAGCCATTATCGATTGCGAGATTATCTGTGACGGTGAAAGTCCAATCGCCATTTAAAGGGCAACCAACCAAAGTGCACATGTCATCGAAGGACTGATATACACCCGAAGGTAGACTTGTTCCTCCCGCGTTATCACCCCAAGTTCCGTTGGTTGCTTCTGGTTCCCAGTAATAATCGTAGCCAACTCCTGGATCGGTGCCGCCATCATCGATAGCTTCCCCTAAGAATGTTCCTCCTCCACCGTTGTCGCCCCACGAAACCAAATCGACTACAGTGCCATTGGGACAGGTAAGGTAAACACCTAAATCACCCATATAACTGTGCTCCATATTTACGAAAACATTTAATAGATCGTCGCAAGTCTCTAATGTAGCATCCGGCTCAAAGAAATCGAATGTCAAGCTAGTAGAGTAAGAAAAACCTGCTCCGTCGGCAAGATACGTTTGCCCGGCAACAACTTGAGGAGGTAAGGCGGTCCAAGTCTCACCAACTACGCCACCACCAATGGTATTGTCTTGATCCAATGCGTTGTCTGAGCCAACAACAGCAATTCCCTGAACGACTTGTCCTAAACAAGTTTCGAGGTCCTCCATACCGCTGAATATCGGATAGGTTGAAACCAATACTTGCAGGGGTATGATATTCAAACTTTGGCATCCATTATTATCTTCTACAGTTAAGGTAACTACATATTCGCCTGGCTCAGAAAAACTATGCGACACAGGTCCACTTCCAGTGTTGAGGACTGTTCCGTCATCGAAGTTCCAGATGTAATTGGCAAGCGTGAAACCAGGTGCAGCCACAGATCCGGCAGAACTGAATGAAATTGGAATATCAAGGCAAACATTAACCGTTTGAACCAATGGGTCGACCGGTGCAGGATTGGTAATGGCAGAGTTTGAAGTTGGCGAAGCGCATGGGGTTGTTGTGGTTACTTGAGCCTCAAATCCAGGAGAGCCAGCATTGGCTTGACCGTTAGCACTGAACACCAAGGTCAAACAACCAGAGGTATTGTTAACTGTACCGGTTACCGATAAACCTTGTATTGAATTGCCCGTGTAATCTCCTAGTGAAGGTGCACTTGTATCATCGCCATCGAAAATGGAAAGATAATCACTATTGTTTGCGTTTGGACTCGTTTGTAGAGCAAAAGCCGAAAACACCAAAGACACAACGTCGCCAGGCACATCTGGGCAAAGTGTCAAAGTATAGTCGGTATCTGTGTATGGACTTCCGCCACCATCATCCGATACAGTCCATCCATCGCCTACTGTAAGCTGAGAAGTTTGCATACACACCCAATTCGGGTCGCCACATTGTGCGTATGTCTCTTGAAATAAGACAATTACGAACAATAAGAGTAGAAATTTTTTCATCGTAGAATATTGAAATCCTGAAGTTCAAATTTAAGACTGAATCCCATCAATAAAGTTGCACGAAAAATCAAATTTTCAATAATATAGTGTTCGAGCCAATTTATTTCAGCCAAAAACCTCTGCAAGCATACATCTTGCACTTCCTCCTCCATACGTCTCAATAGTCGATAGGCCGCTTACTATCAGCGAACTATCATGGGTGAGTTGGGCCAATTGGTCCTTATTAAGGGCGTTTTTTGCCGTTTGGCTCATGACAATGCATTTTTGGTTTCTTCGGTTTCTAACTTCCAAAATGTTGCATGCAAAAGAGAGCATTTGAGTATGTTCAATTGGTATGATTTGTCTACCGCTTTTTTGCAATGATTCCATGACGCGCATTTCATCATGGCGGCTGATCACGTCCTTGCATACCACGATTTGATCGGATAGGATGGACAAGAAAACATTTGTATGATAAATAGCATGCGAACGCAAGGGATCGGTATTAAAAGCAACCAATTCATAATCAATATCACGGCAATAACTTTGAGCCAGTAGTTCATTGGATCGGATGGAACGGGCCATGTAGGCTATTCGATTGGGATGATCGAAAACAATGCTCCCTGTACCCTCAAGGTATTGATTATCTGAGGCATTCGCGCGAATGTCACGAATGGATTGGACGTGAATGCCCATGGCGACTAATTCCTGCTCAAATCCGGGCCTAACCTCTAATCGACGGGAGTTATGAGCCATTGGGAAAATGGTCAATAAACCGGATTGACCAATTGAAAACCAATTGTTTGGAAAAACGGCGTCGGGAGTATTTTGAGGTTGAAGCGGCGTCAACACGTCGACATGAATCTCGGCTTGGCGCAATTGATCAACGAGCATATCAAACTCCCTACAGGCTTCTTTTTCAATGATTCCTAACGATTGGTCGTTTGCATTTTGAAATTCATTGTCTGCTGCGGTTTCGTTATTGGAATGAAAACCAATGGGGCGAACCATTATGACACGTTGAGCAGTTTGCTGGATCATTCTATTGAATTTCTTTGTGCGAATGTAACTTAAGTCATTGATGATAGTATAACGGCCTTGAATAGATCACACCCTTAAGCCAAGTACCCACCTTGAACACCCGTATCGCAATATCCTTAATGGCATTATGCAGTTCCCTCTTTTTTGGATGTGGAATAAGTAAAAAATTCGAAGGCAAGAGCGAAGGTGTGATCATTTACGATATCACATTTCCATTCGAAGAACCTTCAGTCCTATTGGATCTATATCCGAAGGAAATGTATTTTCATTTTAAGGGAAATAAGATGCATAGTGAGGTCCGATCGAGTTATGACATCCTGAATTCTGATTTTATTATTGACAACGACCAGCGCAGTTTGGTTCAAATGTTGAAAAACATGAGCCAAAGAAGTTATATGCAATTGAATGATTCAGAAACGGCTGATTGGATGGCTCAATTTGGAAGTTTCCGATTTGAACAAACTCAAGAAACACTGACCATTGCCGGATATATTTGTGAAAAAACGATTGCACACTTTGTGAATTCAGAGATTCCTCCTATCACAATATATCATACAAAAGGACTTGGATTATCCAATGATAATTGGTGGAATCAATTTAAAGAAATCGACGGTTTTCTTTTCGGATATGAAATTGAGCAATTCGGCAAAAGAATGCGTTTCATGGCTCGTGAAATCAAGTTCGAAGCTGTTGATGAGGCGAAATTTGCTGTTCCCAACAATTACAAGAAAATCACTCCGAATGAAATGAACGTACAACTGAAAAATGTTGTCGATGAATTCATGTGAGAATATTCAGATTTACTTTCCACTTCTTTGATCTTCCCATTTTTATATGCCGTCTTTTCGAGACGGTGAAAATGTGATTAATTTGAACCCGAGGTTTGATCCCTTTATCCTTTCCTATGTGATTTCAACGGGAGATCTAAGCATAACCGAACAATCTATTCTAGATTCTTTAATCGTTCAGAAACAATAACTATCTGGGCAAGCACTGTACTTGTTCGATGAATTCTGAACCACTAAGACAAATTCGAAAAATCATTTCGGTGCACTTTATTTTTATGTGCATGTACTGTTCACAACAATATCGACTGAAGAACTGGGTTAAATTTACCACATGGAAATCGTCTATTTATTAGTCGGCGTTGTATTGGGTGCGGTATTGACCTATATGTGGCGTCAAAATTACTGGCGTTTGGAAGTGGAGAAATCTGTTGCACAACACCCGCTCATGATAGAATTGAGAGATAATCGTTCTCGAATTCAACAAGAACTGGAAGTCGAGCGGAAGCAAAGACTTGGACTTACTTCAGAGGTAGCTACACTGCGTGAAAAAAACCAGGCATTATTAGAACGACAAGAGGCCTATCAAAACGACTTGGTGGAATTGAAAAAGCAATTTCATGCAGAATTTAATCATTTGGCGAACCGAATTTTTGACGAAAAGAGTTCGAAATTTAACGAGCAGAACAAACAACAACTCGACGCCGTTTTGCATCCTTTAAAGGACAAGTTGCGTGAGTTCGAAACCAAGGTAGAACGCATTTATGGTGAAGAAAATAAGGATCGTGGAGCCTTGAAGACAGAGATAAAAATGCTCACAGAACTCAACAACCGCGTTTCCCATGAAGCTCAACAATTGGTAACGGCATTGCGTGGCAATAAACAACAAGGGAATTGGGGTGAAATGATATTGGAGAATGTTTTGGATCGCAGCGGATTAACAAAAGGTCAGGAGTATCTCACTCAAGTTAACCTGGAAAATGCGGAGGGATTACAGATAAAGCCAGATGTGGTCATACAACTGCCTGAAAATAAACACATCATTATCGACGCCAAAGTTTCTCTAGTGGCCTACAACGCCATGATCGCAACCGATCGCGAAGAAGAAAGGATCACGCATTTAAAACAACACATCGATAGTATTCGAGGGCACATCAAGGGCTTATCGGACAAACATTATGCAACCGCTAAACAGTTGAATACCCCTGAATTCGTGTTGTTGTTTATGCCCATTGAAGCCGCTTTTTCCGCGGCTATGCAACACGACCACGATTTATATAGTTATGCATGGGATCGCCAGGTGGTGTTGGTGTCCCCTACCACTTTATTGGCTACCTTGCGGACGGTGGCGAGTATTTGGGCTCAAGAAAAGAGAACAAAAAATGCGGAAGCCATCGCCGAAGAAGCAGGCAAGTTGTATGATAAATTTGTTGGATTCGTGGACGACATGACCGAAATAGGCAAACGAATGGATTCATCAAGACGATCGTATGATGATGCGATGAATAAATTGACGACGGGCACAGGCAATTTGATACGACGAGCGGAGCACATGAAAAATTTGGGTGCCCGCAATACAAAAAATTTGAAGCTTAACAGTAAGGATGATCAAGATGAATAACACATACTCGCGATTGTTTTTTGGATGTATGATCATTTTGCTTTGGGCATGTTCTCCTGCGGTTCAACCCACGGCCAGCCCGCAAGAGGAAACCTCTGTTTTCTATGCTGATTTTGAAGTAGAGTCATATGTTTACCATGATAGCGATGATAGCAGCACAGTCTTTTTGCGCATGCCCGCATCCTATTTGACCACCAAGAAATGGAATAATACGCAGGACTTTAAGGCGCTTCATTTAACACTTGACGTATCGGATAGCTTAAGTCAATTGACCGATCATTTGGAGGCCGATTATCATGGATATGATGTGACCGATAATCAGTGGATCATTATGAAAGAACGACTAAAACTGACGACTGGTGTATTTAAGATTATCGTCGAAATCAGTGACGCCAATAAAAAATCGGTTGCAAAGGAAGTTGTATTGGTTGACAAGAAAAATAAATTTAGTGTACAGAACTTTCTTATCCGTGACGAAGGTGGCGAACCATTGTTTGGATACCGCGCTCCCGCAGGTTCGACATTCACAATAACATCGGATCGCAATGCAACGGCAGACAGTTTAGAGATTTTTCAATTTGCTGCAGATACGAAATTACCTCCCCCACCCTTTAGTACAAATAGTGCAGAAACACCACTGCCCAAGCAAGCGGTTAGAACTGTTGTTGCCTTGTCGAATGGTCAATGTACTTTGACCCAACAAGGACTTTATCAATGCATGCGCATTACAGGAAGCGGTTATAGCTTTTTGGTCCGACAACAAAGCCACAGCTATCCATCCATAGATCTGGCACAGCAGCTACATTATCCATTGCGCTATATCACAACCAAAGCAGAGTATGACGAGATGAATAAATTGAACTATTCGAAAAATCTGGTCGACAAATTTTGGATTGAATCTGGAGGCACACGTGAGCGCAGTCGTGAGTTGATCAGTAAATATTACACACGAGTTGAAGAATGCAATCGTTATTTCACTTCATTCACAGAAGGCTGGCGAACTGATCGTGGAATGATTTATTTGGTCTATGGTCCACCTATTCTTGTTGAACATGCCGATGAACAAGAGGTCTGGCATTATAATGGCGATTCGGATGAGAACGAAATCCTCTTTGTTTTTAACCGTGTGAAAACACCTATTGGGTTGATGCACTTTCAATTGAAGCGCGATCCGTATTATAAAACGGGCTGGGAAATGATGGTGAACGCCTGGCGCAATGGACGGGTTCGTTAACATTACTAATAAGTGATGCGCATGAAATATGCGTGATCTTTTGATTTTGGTTAATTTGCACCCTGAATAATTATGCAAGAACGCCATCTCGATCGCAAGAAGTATTTTCTGGAGCAAGCTCAAACAACGGAACGTCACGTCATTCCTTATTTAAAGAAACATGGAGGAATGAAAGATGGCGCCCATGTGCTGGAAATAGGTTGTGGCGAGGGCGGAAATTTGGTTCCCTTATTGGACATGGGGTGCCGAGTTGTCGGAGTCGATTATGTAGCCAGTCGTATTGAGGTTGCAGAATCCATGTTTACAAATCACCCCAGTAGAGCAAATTTGCAATTGGTGGTAGCAGATATCTATGATTGGCAACCGGCTGAAAAGATTTTCGATGTAATCATTATGCGTGACGTGATCGAACACATCCATGATCAAGATCGCTTTATGGAAGTTGTAAAACGGTTTATGCATGCCGAGACACGATTCTTTCTGGCTTTTCCGCCCTGGCAAAATCCTTTTGGTGGGCACCAACAAATATGTAAAAACAAGTGGTTGAGTAAGCTACCCTATTACCATTTATTGCCCAAAACACTTTACGCCAAAGTACTTCAATGGGGAGGAGAGCAACAGAAAACTATTGACGATTTGCTGGAGATCAAAGAGACGGGTATTTCATTGGAACGATTTGAACGCATTTGTCATGCTCGAAATTATCAAGTTGCTCATAAAACCTGGTGGTTGATCAATCCGAACTACGAAATAAAATTTGGTTTGCGACCACGTAAGATATTTGCCATCTTCGCAGTTATCCCATGGCTGCGTAACTTCTACATCACCTGTGGGTATTATGTGTTGCGCCTTAGCAACATGGGTAAATAAGACTATTGTTTGGTTGTCCGTTTGAAATCCATAACGATACGGATTTTTTCGCCATCACGTGGTCCTTCAATATACACTTGCAATTCGTTTTCAGAAATAAATTCGTAGACGATACGCTGTGGAAAGTCATGTTTGTAGTTGGCGAAAGCAATTGTAGTAGC
>JBDKJN010000398.1:0-5569 GCA_039796595.1 Bacteroidota bacterium | reverse complement strand
TTTAGCAAATAACCACTGCAAATGATTTTGAATAAAAAACGCGCGGCCAACGGCCGCGCGTTTTTTTTGATGATTGTTTTTGTTATTCACACATCTTGGCTTCGGCTGCGTGATGTGTTGGCTTCGGCTATGCGATGTGTTGGCTTCGGCTGCGCTCAGCCAACACATGCGGCTGCGCTCAGCCAACACATTAGGGCGTCTATCAAAACAAAAAACATTGTGAGGCGATCCTCAATAGAATTTAGAATATTCGACACAAACCAATCAGCTCGTTGACAAGTACGATTATGTTGGATTTGGCTGCGCGATGTGTTGGCTTCGGCTGTGTGATGTGTTGGCTGAGCGAAGCCGAAGCCAACAATTACGCTTATCAGAAATTCTCTTAAATTCAATACGTCGTATTAATCGATTAGATTATTTTTATTCATAACTCCTTGGGAATTCCTAATTCATCTAATAATCAAGGAGTGCACTAGACTCCTTCGAATAATTCAAAAAGTAAGTTCTTCTAGACCGTTGACATCCTGATGATAAGTCCAATAATTAGTCATCGGTTTAGATTCTAATTTCCACTCAAAAAAAAGTGGCTAAAACGATAGACGGGTATATGTATATCCTAGAATGCTCCGATGGTTCATATTACACTGGAAGCACGAACGATATTAATAGAAGACTGATGGAGCATCAAACGGGAAATGGAGCCAATCACACTAAAAAAAGGTTGCCCGTTCGTTTGGTTTACTGCAAATATTTTAACTATTTAGCCGATGCCTTCTACTATGAAAAAAGAGTTCAAGGCTGGTCACGCAAAAAAAAGGAGGCTCTAATGAAGGGCCAATTCGATTTGCTACATGAACTTGCCAAATGTCAAAATACCAGTAAATCGGACAAAAAACACATTGAGAACACTAATCTGACAACTTCGAACACATTAAAATAGAATTCATCTAACACAAACGTGAGTGTATTAATTCTTCAATATATCAAAAGCTTAAATCCTACACTTCTGAGACTATTTCCCTGGGCGTTTACTAAGAAAGGAACAATCATGCTACGATTATTAGACTGAAGATTCGATGCAAAAAAAAACGGCCCCAAAATGGAGCCGCCTTGTATTATTCTGATGATGGGATTACACCACACCTTGATCCAACATAGCATCAGCAACTTTTACGAAGCCTGCGATGTTTGCACCTTTTACGTAATTTACTGTATCGCCTTCGGTACCGAATTTCACGCATGCAGCATGGATGCTCTTCATGATGTTGTGCAAACGCTCATCCACCTCTTCGCGAGTCCAAGACAAACGCAAACTGTTTTGAGACATTTCCAAACCTGAAGTTGCTACGCCACCAGCGTTAGATGCTTTGCCAGGTGCGAACAAAATTTTCTTTGCAAGGAAAACATTCGTTGCTTCCAATGTGCTTGGCATGTTTGCGCCCTCTGCAACACAGATACAACCGTTACTCACCAATGTATTTGCATCAGCTTCCTGCAATTCGTTCTGTGTAGCACATGGCAATGCGATATCACATTTCACACCCCAAGGTGTTTTGCCATCTACATATTCGCAACCGTATTTGTCTGCGTATTCTTTGATACGACCACGCTTCACATTTTTCAAATCCATCAAGAAGGCCAATTTCTCTGTATTGATACCGTCCTTGTCATAAATGTAACCGTTACTGTCTGAAGCAGTCACGACTTTAGCGCCCAATTGGGTTGCCTTTTCAATTGCATACTGCGCAACGTTACCGCTACCAGAAACTACAACTGTTTTGCCTTCGAAGCTTTGACCTTTGGTTTTCAACATTTCAGCGGCAAAATAAACTGTACCGTAACCAGTTGCTTCTGGACGAATCAATGAACCACCCCAGTTGCGGCCTTTACCTGTCAATACGCCTGTGAATTCATTGCGCAAACGCTTGTATTGTCCGAACATGAATCCAATTTCACGACCACCAACGCCGATATCACCAGCAGGTACGTCTGTGTCAGCACCAATGTGACGTGCCAACTCAGTCATGAAGCTTTGACAAAACGCCATCACCTCACGATCGCTTTTTCCTTTTGGATCAAAATCAGATCCACCTTTACCACCACCCATTGGAAGTGTGGTCAATGAGTTTTTGAAGATTTGTTCGAATCCCAAAAACTTCAAAACCGAAAGATTTACGGTAGGATGGAAACGCAAACCGCCTTTGTATGGACCAATGGCGCTATTGAACTCAACGCGGTAACCACGATTTACTTGTACTTCGCCTTTGTCATCAACCCATGGCACACGGAAAATCAAGGTGCGCTCCGGTTCTGCAATGCGCTGCAAAATTTTCGACGTTTTGTACTTGGGATTTTCTTCGATATATGGAATAACTGCCTCAGCTACTTCCATTACCGCTTGCAAAAACTCAGGTTCATTAGGGTTTTTGCTTTTGATATCCGCCATGAAGGCATCAATCGCTGCTTGGTATTTACTTGCCATTATGCAAAAATGATTTTGAAATAAACATTAAAAGTGAGGGCGAAAGTAATAGAGATTTTCGAACTTCGAAGGAATTGATTTTCAGACTTCATGAAGTTCGTCATGTTGGTAATTTTTAGGCTACCAACATTGCATTATCTTTGCACGCATAACAAAAACATCAAATTACTGATGATCAATCCATTAAACACAAAATCAACGTGGATTTTGGCACTTTTTCTCACTTTCGCGGTAGCCGGCTGCAAAAAAGATGGTGAAAAAGAAGAAGAAACGCCAGCCTCCACTGCACCTAAATTGACTGCTACCGTTGATGGCACAAGCTTTAACGCTACGGTCATCGAACTCGACGAGGAAGACGGCATTTATACGTTAAGTGGCATTGGGGCAGGTGACAAGACCTTGACTTTGGTTTTCAATACAACGGCTGAAGGCACTTACACTCTGGATTTCGACGAAGTGAGCATGCTCTATTCTGTTGGAGCCGTAACCTGGACCGGCGGACCTTCGGCCAATGGAACAATTACAATCACCGATAATGCCAATGGAAAACTCAAAGGTAGTTTCCAGGCGGCATTGGACGAACTTGTGTTCACTGGAACTACGGTCAATATTACAAGCGGTACCTTTCAAGGTATAGCATACTAAAATAACATAAGGATCTTCCAACTCGTCATCACAGAAGGTCCGATTTTCAAAAGGTGTTGACGAATCGATAACTATGTGGGGTAAAATAGGAGCTTACATCTTGCGCTATCGCATTCCGATTGGAATTGTGATGATCATTCTTACCGCTTTAATGGCGTACAAGACCAAGGATTTGCGCATGTCTTATAAGTTTGGCGGAATCTTACCAAAAGAAGATAGTACCCTTATTGCGTATGAAAATTTCATTGCACGATTTGGTGAAGATGGCAATGTCATGGCAGTAGGATATCGTGATCCAAACATTTGGAAACTCGAAAACTTCAAGGCATGGCGCCAACTAATCGCTGATTTAAAAACTGTTTCCGTCGAAGTCGATGACAAAAAAATAAATATTGTAGACAGCGTATTCAGTCCAGCTTATTGCTATGATTTAATCAAGGATACCACACTCCAAAAGTTCGATTTTCAACACGTATTTCCTTCAACCATAAACGATCAGGCCCAATTGGACAGCCTGCGGGATCGACTTTATCAATTGCCATTCTACAAAGGCATTCTCTTCAACGACAGCACTGATGCAGGATTGATGATGGTCTTTGTCAATCCAGAAATATTCAACAGCGAGAACCGCGGAGATGCCATTGAACGAATGGTAACGCTAACCGATTCCTTCTCTGATACAACGGGAATTAAAACCTACATCAGCGGATTGCCATTTATCCGGACAGTTATCATGACCAAGGTTAAAGCAGAGCTGCGCTTTTTCACAATTCTGTCGGCGATCATTTGCATGTTGCTGTTACTGGTTTTCTTCCGATCCACGATTGTTACTTTGGTTGTGATGAGTGTCGTAGTAGTTGGAGTTGTTATTGCTACCGGATCCATAGCATTATTCGACTATCCCATTACGATGCTGATGGGACTCATACCTCCACTGATGATCGTAACAACAGTGCCCAATTGTATTTATTTGGTCACGAAATACCATCAGGAATATAAGCGATATGGCAATAAAACGCGAGCACTAGCGCGGGTGGTGCAGAAAGCGGGTGCAGCTGCATTTATGATCAATGCTACCACCGCCGTTGGTTTTGCGACCTTCATTTTCACATCAAGTGATTTGCTGAAAAACTTTGGTGTCATCGCAAGTATCAATTGCATGGGTGCCTTTTTCCTGAGTCTTTTGATCTTCCCTATCGTCTATTCGTTTTTACCACCACCCACCAATCGCCATTTAGGTCATTTGCAGAGTGCCTGGTTGGAAAAAGCTCTGGATACTTTGATCAATTTGGTATCCAGACACCGTAAACTCATTTATACGTGCACAGTGATTTTCACAGCCATTGGTTTCTGGGGCATCACGCGAATGCATACAACGGGAAACATTGTCGACGATTTGCCTGACCACGACAGGGTCATCACAGATTTAAAGTGGTTCGAGCATAATTTCAACGGTGTCATGCCTTTCGAGATTCTGATAGATGGCAAGAAAAAAGGTCAAATCACTAAGGACAAAAACCTTCAAAAAATCGAAGAGCTACAAACGGTATTGCAGGACTTTACTTTGGATATTGGCGATACTGTTATTCATCCATTTTCACGATCGCTTTCAATTGTAGATGCCAGCAAATTCATTCGACAAGCATTTTATAACGGCGATCAGGAATCGTATTCATTGATTACGCGCGATGAACAAAGTTTCATTGGACCATACGTTAGCGGTGACAATTACAACTCACGAGGAATCGAAAAGAACTTCCTTGACACTGCAAAAACAATGACTCGCGTCACTGCTCAAGTGGCAGATATTGGCACACATGAAATGGATCGCTTGATGCGTGAAATCAAACCACAAGTGGATAGCATTTTTGATCCTGCCAAATACGATGTAACACTTACCGGAACTTCCATCGTATTTCTTGAAGGCACGAACTACTTGGTTTCTGACCTCTTCAGTTCGTTGTTGTTTGGTATTTTGATCATCTCCATTATGATGGCCTTTATGTTTTGGAGTGCCCGCATGGTTGTAATCAGCTTTATACCTAACATCATTCCGCAAATCATGACCGCCGGTATTATGGGCTTCATGAACATTCCATTAAAACCTTCGACAATTTTAGTGTTTAGTATTGCCTTAGGTATTACAGTTGACAATACCATTCACTATCTGGCCAAATACCGTCAAGAATTGAAGTTTCACAACTGGAAAATCCGACAGTCCGCACTTATGGCGATACGTGAAACAGGCGCAAGTATGGTGTACACCTCACTGGTGCTTTTGTTTGGATTTGGATGCTTTGCGGCCAGTGAATTCGAAGGCACGCGAGCTTTGGGAGTACTCACAGCAGTTACGATATTGGTGGCAATGTTTACCAATCTGCTCGTATTGCCGGCGTTGCTTTTATCGTATCAACGTAGCGTTACCACCAAGTCATTTGTTGA